>JAXDPG010000364.1:0-10029 GCA_034668485.1 Sphingomonadales bacterium | reverse complement strand
AATGCCACAATCCCCCCTTTGTTCGGCAGTGCTCCGAGCAGGAAGCGTCCAGGCGTCATTCCCCTGGGTACTGATCCTAGCTCTGCGACGACGACCGCCTGGAACTCGGTCACTGAGAAAGGGGAACGATGCGCAATCCGATTTCGGACCGCAGAAATCTGCTTTAGGTCGGTCGTGGCGCCGCCGATTGCGGAGGCATACGGTGCTCCGGCTGCAAAGCACTTATTTGCTCGAGCTAGCGTAGTCGCCGATTGCCATCCAAGATATTTTTGGCCGCCCAGAAGTGATGAGTAGGCCGTCCTAAGGGTTGGTTCCTTGGGAACCAAAAGCGTGGGGCCAACTCCCGCACAGGATGGCGCGCCGCAGAGATAGCGGAGGAACGAGTCCTCGAGAAAGCTCTCCCAGGCCAAGGTCAGCTTCAGGAGCCCGAGCCCGGCAACCTCTTCTAAATCCCGAACGTGGATGGACCGGCCTGCAGGTGTTACAAGTCCTCTTGAAGTACTTACAAACGAAGCCGTACGAGTGCTTGCGGCTACATATTCCGCTTGGATCGCTTGGATCGAATATGCAGGCATAGACAGCGCCTAGGCAACGAATAACCGCTCCATGAGGAAGGCATGGCGACTACGGCGTTTTCCGGGATCCGCCGTGGCGCGCGCGCTGTCCTCGACGAACCTAGCGACAGGCGACCCCAAAGCTGGAGCTTGCATCTCCGCCTGCAGCGCTCGCAAATTTCGGCCCAAGACTGCCGGGCGCACAGCTTGAGGTTGCTGAGGGCGAGCTTGGGGTTGCTGATTGTCTACGACCGCAATCGGCAGCCCAAACTGACGATCATAGATGGCGAGGAACAGCGAATAAAAAAGAGGCAAGCGACGGAAAGGCGATCTAGGAAGCTCCTCGCCGAATGCGTCATTGATGATGTTGATAACGCGGTCGAACCGGGCGCTGACCTCCCCAGCTTGCGGGAACGCATCATCAAATTCACGGTATGCCGCGCGAATTTGAGCCGACTTCGTCTGCCGGATGCCCGATACGGCGCTAATTACCAATTCGGATGTAAACTCTGCCTCAGCCATACGCGCGATTTTTGCATCAGAGAAAATACGCTTTGTAGTCCAAAACGTGTAATAACGTAAAGAAATATCGTAAATAGCATTCTTAAAAGCGCCAAAGAATTCTGCGTTGAGCAATTCTTGTGCGGTTAGCTTTTCCGTATAAGTATTTAATCTTGCAAAAATCCTCAGCACTTCTGCATCAGAAATGTTTTCAAGGGTATTGACTTGAAATTTATAGGATAATATTTCTTCTTTGGCATCCTCGGGCAGGTCATCAAAATACCTGTCTGCATAGTCCGGGTTGTGAACGCCCAAAATAGGAAAGGTGCCGGCTATATACCCAAGCACGCTGCGAAGCCGCTGTTGCCCATCAACAACCTCCCGCAAAGTGCGAGGAGGATTGGTGTGGGTCCTGAGGCGCAGGAAGATCGGCGGGATCGGCATCCGTCGTAGGATCGTATCGATCAAATAGGATTTCGCCTTTGGATTCCACACGTCACGGCGTTGGAACTTCGGAGTGATAACCAGTTGGTCGGCACCATTCCATTGCAGGAAATCGCTCACCGGATATGGCGACATATGTGGCTGTTGCACCGGATAATTCCCCGACAGTGACGTCCGCCGACGGCCTTACCAATTACCCGTTAGGCACACCAGCCACCTGGATTGGAGGCGCATCCTGAACATGCAGCGGTTTATACCGCTGTCAGTCTAATGTCCGCTCTCAAGCTGCGGCGATCCTGTCGACAGGAAATTAGTGACAGTATATATTTCCCGGCCCAGCCCAGCCCGGGCCGCTCCGTCGCAGCGTAAATGCATACTGTCACTCTTTTCGCCCCCTGCCGCCGCCCAATCGTGTGCTGGGGGGGGCCATCCTACAACCCCAGCGAACGGGTCCAACTGTGAACTAGCCCGGAAACATGCGTCAACTTGGCTGCGAAATCGGCCGGGTGAAAAATTGCCTCCCCAACCCCTGCAGCAGCGGCTGCCTCCGCAGAAAAGCGTACAATCGCCGCGGCACTCGTTTGCGCAAGGCGTAGGAGCTTCTTGGCAAACTCCGTGAACAGATTTGCAGCTTGTTGGACGGCCCAAAGATCTTCTGAGGGAGAATGCAACTCTCGACGAATTGTTTGGATTCCTCCCTCGATCGCATCCAGTTCCTCGTCCGTGGGCCAGTCCGTTTCGAGACGCTCCTCAGGTGGCGAATTGTGGCCCATTGGTGGACGTCCATGTCGCCAGGCGGCGACCAGTTCCTCGAGTTCCTGAAGTCCTTCCTCGATCTCCCGCTCTTGCAGACTGAAATGCTCGTCCACATGGTCGTCGAAGTCCGCCATCTTGACGCGTCTACGGCTCGGTGCCCACTCATCACGGCCCCCACGCGTTATTAGGGAAGCCGCCTCTGCGATGGACCCAGGGGACGCGTAATCGCCGAATTTCAGTTCTAGCTCTTCCTGAGGGTACGTCGGGTCCTCGTCCTCGTGAATGTACTGCGACGGCCCGGCTGAGGCGGGATACCAGACCTCCGGGAGCTCGAAGTTCTGGAGGAACCATCCTGCCATCGCAAGGACACTGTCCTCGTCATCCATTCTAGACACATCCGGCGGAGTAGCCGGTTCCAGAACCACCGTATCTTGCCAAGATGATCGGGGAGGCACGCTCTTGGCCCTCCATTCGGCCGCTTCTCGGCTCAAAAGACTAATTCGTTGCTTTAAATGGAGCAAGCGGGGGGCAGGCGTGGAAAGCAGCCGTTTTGATCGCTGCCTGCAAGCCGCAGCTCAGGCCCAGTTCTTGCTGTCCCCGGCGTTCTGCCACAGGCTGAAAATTGGTAATGCGAGACGCCTTGAGATGCAAAAGCAGATGGCGATATCATTCTACGACCTGAGCGTGCCGACCTTCCTGCAAACCATACGGGCCGTCGGAGGCTTCCTCGATCGTGCGGCCGTCCATTGCGCGGAGACGGGCATCGATCCCGACGACTTCGTGGAAGCGCGCCTCTTCGACGACATGGCGCCGTTCCATTTCCAGATCGAAGCGGCCTGGCACCACGCGGTGTGGGGGCTGGAAGCGGCAAGGACCGGAGTCTTCGATCCCCCGGCGCTGGTCGGACCGGTTCCATTCGCCGACCTGCGAGCCATGATGGGCAAGGCGGAGACGGCGCTGGCGGCCCTCACCCCGGACGAGGTCAACAACTGGGCGGGCAAGGGACTTGACCTCCGGATCGGTCCGCGGCGGCTCGCCTTCACGTCGGAGACGCTGATCCTCTCCTTCTCGCTGCCGAACTTCCATTTCCACGCCGTCACCGCCTACGACATCCTGCGCTCGCGAGGCGTGCCTCTCGGCAAGCGCGATTACGAAGGGGCGCTGCGCGCCAGACCTGCATGAGTTGACTTCGCTCGTCAGGCCCGCTCCCGAAGATCGGACTGTTGCAAACCCTCAACAGCCGACGTTCGGCGCAGCGTGAACGAACGACCGCCAGGGGTGGAGCGCCTAGGGGTTGACCGGACGGGCCGAGATCAGGTTCGGGTCCGGGAATCCGCCGGCGGCGGGGGCTTCGACGCCGACGAAGTGGAGGCAGAACAGGGTCAGCCCGTCCTCGTCCGTGGCGGTGAGCCTCCACTCCTCCTTGTCCCAGAAGGCGCCGGCCGAGTCGCAGATCATCTGCCCGGCGACCTTGACCGCCTCGCACTTGGCGACGGCCAGGTCCTTCAGCTCCGTGCCTTCGTCGTCATGGACGGCGACGCCGTCTTCGATGTGGAAAAAGTAGCGGGGCATGCCGAAGCTCCAACCATCAGGCGGGAGCGCGGGATGTCTCTCAGCCGCCGATGCCTAAAGGCCGATTCGGCGATGCCACCGCCATAGGCCTTTTTGCATAACCTGTCTCAAGCTCGTTCGGCCGTGCCTGACTGCACACTGCCCAGGCGCTCATTTGCGGCTTTTTCGCGCCGCGTAGCGCGCGTCCCGGGCGGCCTTGCGCTCCGCCTCCGTCGGGAGCGCTGAAGCGGCCGCGGCTTGCGTCTCCCGCTCGGCGGCTTTCGAGTCCCTGGCGGCTTGGTCGGCCGACTTTTTGGCCGTGCGCTTCGCGGCGGCCGCCGCTTCGCGTCCGAGGCGGGCGGCCTGGCGCTCCGCGACGAGCTTTTCGTCGAGCGGGGGCTTCGAACGCAAATTGTCCAAAGCCTTCTTCTTCGCTTCCGCTGCGCTGCCGATCCGATCCTGGAAGGACGGATCCTTGAATGATCTCATTGTCTCGGCTCCTGGCGATGCTGGTGATACGCCTGTGAACCGTCGTGGTTGCGCAGGGGCGGCGGAATGTCGGCGCGTCCGGCGGCACCGGCGGGCAGCCCGGGGCCGCAAGCCTCTTCCCGCGGGAAATGCGGGCCGGCGTCCCGCGCGGACGCCGGCCCCGTGGATTCAGACCGCGAAGCTTCCGCGCATCAAGGCCGCGAGACGGTCTTTGACCGCCAACCGCAGCTTCTTCAGGCGAAGCAGCTTGAGGCTGTCCGGCAGCCGCCGGCTTGCCTCGCTGGCGATGGCCTCGTCGAGGCGGCGGTGGATGTGCGTCAGTCGATAGGTTGCGGATGACATGATGTTCTCCAGCTAAGGCATCTGCCGCGAGGGGCAGTTATGGTTCCGATCGGCCGCGAGGCGGCGGGTCAGGACGCTGGAGGGGCTCTTGCCCGGTATGAGGCGCTCGGCGGCCGCGGGACCGAGCCCCGCTCCGGGGACGCGACCTCCGCCAGCGGCCTTTCCCAGAGGCGCTCGGTGACGATGCCCGGTGCGGACGGGACGGGGGAGGGATCGTCGCCCGCGCCCGACATCTCGTCGTCGGCAAGGTTTCGGGCCCCGGGCGGGAGCAGGGCGGTCGACGCGTTGTGGCGGTTGGAGCCGAAGCGGGCCGCCGGGCCGCGGACGTCGCTGCCGGCGGCGGCGGTTCCTGCGGCGAGGAACAGGCTCAGGAGGATCAGGAGCGCCGCGAGCGGCCCCCTGCGATCACGATCCTGTGCCGTCGTCGGCACCCTGTCTCTCTCCCCTGGCGCTGCGTCCGATATGGGCGGCGAGCGTTCGTAATCAAGCGAACGGCCTTGGCGGTCGGCTAGCTGCGATGAACCCAATGTGACTCGCCACAATCGACACGAATTAGGGCCCGGCGCGGCATCGAGGCGAGACAGGGGCGGGGCAGGACGGCCCTCGTCAACGATCGGGAGCGCGGCTCCCCAGGAGGATCAAGATGCTTTTTCATATCTCGATGGCCGCCGAGCGGCCGAAGCAGGCGGCGCGGTTGATCGCGGAGCTTTGGGGCGGGCGGGCCTATCCCTTCCCGCCGGTGGCGGAGGGGAGCTGGATCGCGATGGCGGGCGACGATCGCGGCAGCGCGATCGAAGTCTATCCGCTCGGCACCGAGCTTCACGAGGGCGAGGGCGAGGCGGCGGTGCGACCCGTGGCCGGACGGCCGGAGCGCAACGGGCCGGTCCATGTCGCGATCGCGACGGTGCTGGGCGTGGACGAGGTGAAGGGAATCGCGAAGCGCTACGGCGCGCCGGCGAAGGTGTGCGTGCGCGGGCCCTTCCGGGTGATCGAGGTCTGGGTGGAGGGGTGCTTCATGATCGAGGTGCTGACGCCCGAGATGCAGGCCGAATATCTCGCGAGCTTCCAGTTCGCCGGCTACGAGCGCTTCCTCGCGTCGACGGACCTCGCGGCCGCCGCCTGAGGCAAGCATTGCCCCCCACCACGCTTCGCGCGGTCCGCACCCCGAGCAGGCTCGGGGAGGAATTTCAACGCCGCGTTCGGACGCCCCTTGACGGCAAATCGGCAGGTAGCGATCTCCTTCCCGGCAAAAGGGATGACATGACCGATCGATGGAACGATATTCTGCGCGAGCCGCGGGCGATCGGGGGCGCCAGCGCCGTCGCCGCGACCTTCCTCGGCCTCTTCTATCTCGTCGCGGCGGGGGCCCCGGCCCGTTACGTCGTCGTGAACCTGGCCGCTTTGGTGCTGGGGCTGGTCGCCGTCGGCGGAGTCGACAAGGCGGCCTTGCTGGAGCGCCGGGCGAGCGGGCTCGCGGTGGTGGTGCTCGGAACCTCGCTGCTGGCGACGGCTTTGTTCGGCGCTTCCGCCGACGGTGCTTCGAGGTGGATCTGGATCGGTCCGCTCAGCGTCCAGGTCAGCCTCGTCCTGCTTCCCTTCATGCTCGTCTGCTTCGCCGGCCGCCGGGACCTGGCGGGCACGGCCGGGATCGCCCTCGCCGCCCTCGCCCTCGTCATCCAGCCGGACCGGGCGATGGCCGGGGTGCTGGCGCTCGGCCTCGCCGCGCTCGCGACGGCGAGGCGGGATATGTTTACGGTCACCGCTTTGCTTGCCGCCCTCGCGGCCTTCGCTGTCACCCTCCTGCGGCCGGACGCTTTGCCCGCGGCGCCATTCGTCGACCAAGTCCTGTTCACCGCCTTCTCCGTGAACCCGCTGACGGGCGCTTCGACCTTGGTGGGTGCAGGGCTTCTGGTCTTGCCGGCGGTTGCGGGCCAGCGGCGGGACCCGTCCGATGACGGCCCCGGTCGGGTTTTTGGCGCCGTCTGGATCGGCTGCATCGCCGCGGCCGCGCTTGGGAATTACCCGACTCCGGTGGTCGGCTACGGGGGCAGCGCGATCCTCGGCTATGTACTGAGCCTCGCCGTCTTCCCGCCCCGGATCGCGGCCGGGAAATCGTCGATCGCCGGGCGGAGCGGCGGCGCGGAGGCTCAGGCCGATCCGATGGAGAGGCGCTCGGTGGTGGCGCTCGATCATTGAGCCGGGCCTGTTGCCGGCGTCCGCGGCGGCGTGGATACTGAGTCCGGTGAAGCTCTACCTCTCCTCGATGATGATCGGCGACCACCCCGATCGGCTGCTCGCCATGGCCGGCGGCCGCGGGGCAAGGATGGCGCTCATCACCAACGCCCTCGACAACATCCCGCTCGAGGCCCAGCTCGAATATACCCGCACCCGGATGGACGCGATCGCCTATTTCGCCGGCCAGGGCTTCGACCCGTCGCCGGTCGACCTGCGCTTCTATTTCGGCAGGACCCGGCCGTTGCGCGATGTCGTGCTCCGGCACCGGATCGTCTGGGCGACCGGCGGCAACGCCTTCCTCCTGCGCCGGGCGATGCTCGAGAGCGGGTTCGACGGGCTGGTGCGCGACCTCCTCGGCGAAGGGCTGGTCTATGGAGGCTGGAGCGCCGGCGCGTGCGTGGCGGGGACGAGTCTTCGTCCGATCGGCCTGATGGATGATCCCGATGCCACCGCGGCGGGCTATGGAGCAAGCGGGCCGGTCTGGGAGGGTCTCGGGCTGGTTCCGTTCGCGATCATTTCCCACCATGCCTCCGACCATCCGGAAGCGCCGGCGGCCGGGCGCGCGATCGAGTTCGCGACCGCTCAGGGCATCGCGCATATCGCCCTTCGCGACGGCGACGTCCTGGTGGGCGACGGCGGCGAGCCCGAGCTTTTGCCCCGCCTGGAATCCCCCGATATCGGCTCGATCTGAGGAGCGGGAAGTGCGCCGGACCTGGATCATGCTCGGCTGTGCCCTGGGGGTGGGGACCCTGGCGGGCGGCGCTGCGCTGACCCGGAAGATCGAGGCCGGTTCGGCGCAGGCGAAAGCAAAGGCGGGCACGGGCCAAAGACAGGCGGAGGCCCGAAGGACCGGCCTCTGGCAGCCGCCTTCGGGGCTGAGGCAAATCCCGATCTGGCCCAAAGGCGCCCCGGACATGGCCGGCGTCGCGCAGCCGGCCGAGAGCGTCCTCACCGCTGAAACCCCGGAAGCGATCGGGGGCCGCACCTCCGAGGCGGTCTTCGACGTAAGCGCTCCCACCATGACCGTGTTCCCGCCGCGGGGCAGAAGCATTGGCGCCGCGGTGATCGTCTTTCCCGGCGGCGGCTTCAATGCCGTGGTGATCACGCTCGAAGGCACGGAGATATGCAATTGGATCACGGCCAGGGGCATCACCTGCGTCCTGTCCAAATATCGAGTCCCCAAGGGCGATCATTATTGGGACGAAGCCTGCGATTGCCACATCACGCCCAAGATCCCCCGGGCGCTTCAGGACGCGCAAAGGACGATCAGGCTGGTTCGCGCCAAAGCGAAGGAATTGAACCTCGATCCCGGCAAGATCAGCGTGATCGGCTTCTCGGCCGGGGGGTATCTGGTCGCTCAGACCAGCAACATCCTCGAGCCGTCCTATGAACCCGTCGACGCGGCCGACAAAGTGAGCAGTCGCCCCGACTTCGCGATCGCCCTCTATCCGGGCCATCTGTGCCGTCCCGGCGGCACGCTCGATCCCGGCCTGCACGTCACCCGGCAGGCGCCGCCGACTTTCCTGCTGCAGGCGTGGGACGACCCCGTCGACGATATCTGCAACAGCCTGGTTTATGCCCGTGCTCTCGCGGCTGCGGGCGTTCAGGCCGAGGTGCACCTCTTCGCCAAAGGCGGTCACGCCTTCGGCCTGAGGCGCAAAGCGGATCCGGTTGCGATGTGGCCGTCGCTCGTCGAGCGCTGGCTCGGGGGAATCGGGATCCTGCGACCTTCGACCGCGAGCCTTCGGGAATGAAGGAGCGCCCGCTTTCGATGGCGGGCGCTCCCCGCCTGCGCTGCCTGCGTGGACGGCAGCTCAGGTGTTCGAACCGCGGTTCCTAGAGGCCGTTGGCGAGATTGGTGTCGGCGTCGTGGGTCGTGGCGTCCTTTTCCATCAGATTCGCCGTGCTGGCGTTGACCGACCCGTTGGCGTCCACGCCCGCCGTCGCGTTCATCGCGTTCTCATCGAGCATCAGATTGTCGTCGGTCATCATATTGTCTGCGGTGAGGGCGTTCGCGTCGTCCGCCGCCTTGTCGTTGCCGCCACAGGCGGCAAGCGCCAGGACCAGACCGGCCAGGGCTATCGTGCGCATGAGTTTCTCCGTTCCTACGTTGCAACGACACTTACGGCCGCCGGTCGGGGATAACGCGGCACCGTCGGCTTGGCTCCCCCTCAAGGCTCGGAGGATCTAACGAGCGAGGTGAGGACGTGGTCGCGCCATTCGCCGTCGAGGTGGAGATAGTCGCGGGCATAGCCTTCGATCTGGAAACCGAGCCGCTTCAGAAGGGCGCCGCTGCGGAGGTTCTCCGGCCGGTAATTGGCCATGATCCGGTGCAGCCGGTAGCGGACGAACATCGTCTCGAAGCAGGTCTCAAGAGCGCTCCGCATGATCCCGAGCCCCTCGATCTCCCCGTCGATCTTATATCCCAGATGGCAGGCGCGAAGCGCGCCGTGGACGATGTTCGCGAAAGCGACGTTGCCGAGAATCCGTCCCGGCGCGTTGCGCTCGACCAGCAGCATCGCGACGGAGGCCTGTTCCTCGGCCGGCTTGGCCGATTCGGCAAAGCGCAGGGCGTAGGTTCCGGAGTCGAAGGTCGGGCCGTCGGCGGTGGGCATGGCACCCCGGAAGCGCGGCCAGTTGCGCTGGAGATAGTCGACATAGGCGGCGGCGTCTCCCGGCTCCGCCGGCCGCAGCCGGCACCGCGCGCTTTCGGGGCCGAGGCCTAGCCCCACGTCGCCACGGGCGGCAGGCTCATCAGGATCGCGTCGACATTGCCGCCGGTCCTGAGGCCGAACGAGGTGCCGCGGTCGTAGAGCAGGTTGAACTCGGCGTAGCGGCCGCGCCATTCCAATTGCGCCGCCTTGTCGACCTCGTCGAACGGCGTCGCCATCCGCCGCCGGACCAGCTTCGGGAAGACGTCGAGCAAGGCCTCGCCGACGTCGCGGGTGAAGGCGAAGCTTGCCTCGAACGGGCCTTCGAGATGGTCGTAGAAGATGCCGCCGGCGCCGCGGTGGACGCCGCGATGGGGGATGAAGAAATAGTCCTCCGCCCATTTCGAGAAGCGGTCGTAATAGGTCTGGTCGTGCTTGGCGCATGCCGCGCGCAGGCGCGCATGGAAGTCGGCGGTGTCCTCCTCGTGGGGGATCGGCGGGTTGAG
>JAXDPG010000363.1:0-6216 GCA_034668485.1 Sphingomonadales bacterium | reverse complement strand
GGCTTCGGCTTCTTCGCGACCAGCCCCTTGAGGTTGAGCTTGTCGAGCAGCGACCTGGGCGGTTCCGCCGCCTTGTCCGAGCCGCCTTCCAGCCCCTCGACCGTCGACACGGCGAGGTTGACCAGCTGGGTCAGCGGGCCCTGGATCTTGGCCGAGGTCGCGACCTTGGCGAAAGGCTGGCCGAGCTTGGCCGATTGCGCAGCCGCCTTCGGCTCGAACGGGATGACGATGTCGACCGAACGCTCGATCGACTGCTCGAAATCCTTGCGGCTGATCTCCTGGGCACCCGAGGGCACCCGGTTGGCGACGACGAGGACCTTGGCCTGCGGCGCATTGGCCTTGAGCCAGCTGAGGATCCGGATCGCGTCGCGCGTCGCGGCGAGGGTGAACTCGACGGCGACGACGACGACGTGGACGTCCTGGACGAGATGGGCATGCTGGACGAGCATCGAGCGCGGCAGATCCAGCACGGTGCTCTCGAAGGCGTTGCGAAGCTCTTCCTGCAGCTGGAAGAAGGCGGTGCCGTCGTTCAGCAGGGGCTGGTTGAGCGGCGCCTCGGCGGAAAGCACGCAGAGCTTCTCGTTCGCTCGCACCATCGCCCGCTCGATGAACAAACCGTCGATGCGGCTCGGATTCTCGATCGCGTCGGTAAGTCCGCGGCCCGGCTCGAGGTCGAGCGAGAGCGCGCCGGTGCCGAAATGGATGTCGAGGTCGAGCAAGGCGGTCGAGCGGCCGGCCTTGTCGCCCATCAGCCAGGCCAGCGACGTCGCGATCGTGGACGAGCCGACGCCGCCGCGCACGCCGATCACCGCCGCCATGACGTGCGGCTTCTCGCTCGCCGCCTCGTTGACCCGGGGGCCGGAGATGGTGAGCTGGGCATGGGCGAAGGTGTCGCGAAGCTGGTCGGGCGTGAACGGCTTCAGCAGATAATCCTGCAGCCCCGAGGCGACGAGGTCGCGGTAGAGGCGGACGTCGTTGACCTGGCCGGCGGCGATGACCACCGTGCCGGGCTCGCAGACCTCCGCCAGCGCGTTGATGTCGTTGAGCGGATCCCCGGATTCCGACAGGTCGACGAACAGGATGGACGGGCTGGCCGAGACCGAAAGGGTCTGCACCGCGTTGCGCAGGCCGCCCTTGTTGACCTTCTCGGGCGCCCAGCCATGCTCGACCGCGATCGGCCGCAGCATCTCGGCGGTGGCGTCGTCGCAGACGAAGGCGCTGAACGGGTCGCGAAGGGCCCCGGCGCGGGAAGCGTGGAAAGGCGCGTTCATCTAGTTACCCCTGGTGCTGACGTCGGAAAGACCCTTGGTGCCGGTCGGCGCGGTCTGCCGGTAGACGCGGATGGCCTTGGACGAGGTGTTGGCGTCGCCCGTGACGCTGCCGCTCTGGCCGAGGACCAGGTCGTTCGGATCCGCGATCATCGCCGCGAAGTTCGAATTGAGCGCGCAGCCGTAATTGGACGAGATCGAGCTCGGCCCCCGGCGTGCCGACCAGTTCGGGCAATTGGGCACCGAAGCGGTGCTTCGGCTGACGACGACCCGCACTCCGCCGGGAGGAACCGAGCCCTCGGTGATCGGGGCGCCCTCGCTGAGCAGGATGCCATATTCGGCCGCGGTCCGGGCGACGTCGCGGCGGCCGGAGCCGTAGCCCTGCCCTTCGTCAACGAAGATGTGGTCGCCATAGCCGAGGGCGAGCGACTGGAACCAATGGTCGAGGCGCGCGCGCTCGGCCGGCGACAGGCCGCCGTCGGACCCGGCAAGGTCGAGCACATAGTCGGTGCGGACGACCACGGGCTGGTTGAGGCTGTCGAGGCCCCGCTCCGGGCCGTGCCGCGGCGGGCGCGCGTCGGCGGCGCCGGCGAGGCTGAGGGCGGCACCGATCGCGACGAGGGCGGCGAGGGAAGGGTTGCGAGCCATGTTCACGTCCTTTGTCGATCGGTCAGAAGCTGAAGCCGGGGGCGGCGGAAGCGGATGCCGGCTCCGGCCGGGTCGCGACGGGCTTTTCGGCGCGGCGCTGCGGAGCGGGAAGCCGGGCCGGCGGCGCCGCGGCGGCGACTCCGCCGATGGCGGGCACCGCGCCCTGGGCCGGGGCCATGGTCGGTATCGGCCGATGGGCGCCGCTCTGGCCATAATCGGACGTGCCGAGGAACACCCGCTCGGCCGTGTTGGCGCCGCGATAGCCGTCGGTCGGCAGGGCGATCTGGCTCGCGCTGACCGGATTGACCAGGTAGGGCGTGACGACGATCACCAGCTCGGACTCGTTGCGGCGAAAATTGTTGGACCGGAACAAGGCCCCGAGGATCGGCAGATTGCCGAGGAAGGGCGTGCGCTCGATCGAGTTGTTGCCGCCGTTGCTGATCAGGCCGCCGATCATGAAACTCTGGCCCGAGCCGAGCTCGACCGTGGTTTCGGTGCGGCGGGTGGTCAGCGAGGGCACTTCGAAGCCGCTGACCTTGATCGAGCCGGCCGAGGAAAGCTCCGACACTTCCGGACGGACCCGCATCGAGATTCGGCCGCCCTCGAGCACGGTCGGCGTGAAGGCGAGGCTGACGCCGTAGGGCTTGAACTCGATCGCCGTGCCGTTGATTCCGTTCGAGGTCGGGATCGGGAACTCGCCGCCGGCGAGGAAGCTCGCCGTCTCGCCGGAGAGGGCGACCAGGGTCGGTTCCGCGAGCGTGGTGACGAGCCCGTTATTCTCGTTGAGATCGAGCGTGCCGGCGACGTCGATGCCGAAGATGTTGCGCGCCAGGCCGGCGATGGTCGTCTGCCCCGCGGGATGGCTGAAGCCGGCATTGATGTCGCCGAGGTCGCGGCCGCGGGCGAGGCCTCCGAGGAAGCTGCCGCCGGTCGGATCCGAGGTCGCCAGATTGACTCCGATCTGGCGGGCGAGCGAGCGGCTCACCTCGGCGATCTTGACGTGGAGCATCACCTGCAGCGGAGTCGCCGTCTTGAGCCGGTTGACCGGGATGATCTTGAGCGCGGCGCCCGGCGTGTTGGTGTCGATGCCCGGGTTCAGCATGCTCCGGACGAGCTGCTCGGCCTGGGCGGCGTCGGCGGGCGAGGCCACCGTCCCGTTGAGGACGGCGATCTGGCCGACGAGGGTGACGCTGATGTTGGAATCGGGCATCGCCGCCTTCAGCATCTGGTCGACCGAGCTGATGTTCTGGCTGACCCGGACGTGCGCGCCGTAGACCACCGATCCGTCGGCGGCGGTGGCGATCACCGTCGCTTCGCCGGCATCCTTGCCGAACAGGCCGAGCTGGCGCGGGCTGGTGACGTTGACGTCGGCCACGCCGGGGTTGGAGGTCCAGACGTCGGCCACGGCCCTCGGCAGCGAGATCACCTCGCCTTCGCCGACCGACAGCAGCACCTGGTTGCTGGGCCGGTAGGTGCCGGCGGACTGCGCCAGCGCCGGGGCCGGCGCGGCACCTGCCAGGCTGGCGGCGACGACCGCGGCGATCGCGGTGCCGACAGTCGCGCGGCGCATGATGTTGAGCTTGCTCATCTTACTTGGCTCCGACCGGAACGAGGGTGACGCTGTTGCCGCGGGCGACCCGGACGACCGGGCCCCGAGGGACTGCTGGGGCCGCGTCCG
Organism: Sphingomonadales bacterium; assembly: GCA_034668485.1. GTDB lineage: Bacteria > Pseudomonadota > Alphaproteobacteria > Sphingomonadales > Sphingomonadaceae > Allosphingosinicella. The sequence continues at coordinate 2,622 of JAXDPG010000363.1, read as the reverse complement.
CGCCGGGTGTACGGCCGGAGGCGGCGGCGGCGAGCGAGCCGATCGCATCGGCGATGCGGCTGTTGTCCGAGGGCTCCTTGTCGCCCTTGCCGGGGACGGTGCCGCGCTGGAAGCGCGAGACGTCGGAGCCGATCGTGTAGGTGGAGGCGGTATCGATCGGGTGGCTGGCGATCGCCAGCAGCATCCGCCGCTCGGCCTTGGGATCGTCGGTCTGCGGCACCGTCACCTCGCCCGAGGCGATGGCGCGCTCGAGCTCGGCATTGTTGTCGGCCAGCGAGCGCAGCGACAGCGACAGCTGGCCGATCGTCTGCGCGACGGCGATCTTCTCGGCGAGCTTGGGAGTCGCCTCGATCGTCACCATCGAGAAGCGGCGCACCACGGCCTTGCCCTTCTCGTCCTGAGCGGTCATGCGCTGGTCGGTGGCGAGGACGCGCAGGTTGCGCATGACGGTTTCGGAGACTTTGAGCGGCATGCCGTCGCCGCCGCCTTCGACCTGCTGGGTGAGCACGATGTCGACCCGGTCGCCCGGAAAGACGAAGCCGGCGACGCCGCTGGTCTCGGAGACCGCGACGGTGACCGCCCGCATGCCCGGCCCGAGCGCCGCGGCAAGGAAGCCGCGCTCGCCCGGCTTGATCAGCGAGCCCTGGGTGAAGGGCTGGCCGGCGGTGATCTCGTTGCGAACGACGGTGCCGACGAGGTCGGCCGCGCTGACGCCCGGCTTTCCCTTGATGTAGTAAGCGGGCTGGACGAGGCCTTCGGGCCAGCGCTGGAAGCGCAGCGCCTCGGCGTCGATGATGGTGCCCACCGGCAGGGCGCGGGTCGCGACCAGCACTTCCGGGCCGGCGGGGACGGCGGGCTTGGCCGCGGCCGAGGGCGCGCCGGCTCCGCTGAACATGTTCTTGGCAGTCACCGCGGTGACGGCCGCCACGATCAGCGCTCCGATCAGCAGCACGAGCTTTTTCACATCCATGACGCCAGTCGCCTCCTAGCCCGCTCAAATTGGCAGGCTCCCATGTCAGACAAATTGGTTAAGAAACCGTTCGCCAATCAGCCAAAAACCGCCGAAAGCGATTGCAATACCGTAAGGAATTTCGGGCTGGCCAGCCGCTTTGGTCAGCCGGTGCGCGGCCAGCATGATCAAGGTCAGGACGCCGCCGGCGACCGACATGATCGCCAGCAGCTTGACGATTCCGGTGAACGGCAGCCACAGGGCGAGGGCCGCCGCCATCTTGACGTCGCCGCCGCCCATCGCGCCGAAGCGGAAGGCGATTGCGAACAGCGCGAACACCGTCGCCGCCAGTCCCAGATGCCGCACCACGCCCGGCCAGAAGTCGAGGCCGATGCTCCACCAGAAGGGGATTGCGAGCAAAGCGATGCCGGCGTTGAGCCAATTGGGGATCGTCCGGCTGCGCCAGTCGCCGACCGCCGCCAGCAGCAGAGCCGCGGCGAGCAAAGCGATGAAAAACCAGGAAAGGCCCCCTTGCATGAGGACCAGGGACTAGACGGAACAGCTTTCGAAACCGTAACCGGCGGCGATGCAGATTGAAGCGTTCGACCGCCGCGCCGTCCCCGCCGATGCCCGCTTCGACAGCTGGACGGCGGCGGACGGCTGGATCTACCGGACGCTGGAACGGCGCCAGCCGGAGGGCGCGACGGTGCGCGGCAGCCTGCTGTTCGCGGGCGGGCGGGGCGATTTCATCGAGAAGTATCTCGAGGTCCACGACCATTGGGTTCGCCGCGGCTGGAACGTCACCGCCTTCGACTGGCGCGGGCAGGGCGGCTCGCAGGGCGACCGGCCTAGCGGCTGGCTCGACCGGTTCGAGACGTTGGTCGGCGATCTCGCCGGCCTGATCGACGCCTGGAAGGCGCAGACGCCGGCGCCCCACGTCGTCGTCGGCCACTCGATGGGCGGCCATGTCCTGCTGCGCACCCTCGCCGACCGCCACCCCGCCATCGACGCGGCCGTGCTGGTGGCGCCGATGCTGGCGATCAACAGCGCCCCAATTCCGCCCTTCGCAGCCGAGTGGCTCGCATCGTTCTTCTCGGCCTTCGGCTGGAGCCGGCAGCCGGCGACACCCCATGCGCCGGGCTCGATCCGCCAAGCCAATCTCACCGGCTGCGCCGAGCGTTACTCGGACGAACTGTGGTGGTGGGAGAGGCAGCCGGGCTTCAACCTCGGCCCGCCCAGCTGGGGCTGGCTGAAGGCCGCTTATGCGTCGTTCGCGGCGATGACGCCGGCGAAGCTGGCCGGTGTGACCACGCCGGTGCTTCTGATCGGCACCGAGCGCGACCGGCTGGTCAGCCCCGCCGCGATCCGGCGGGCGGCTTCGCTCCTGCCGCAGGCCGAGCTGGAGATGTTCGGCGACGCCGCCCACGAGATCCTCCGCGAGCGCGACGAGATCCGGCTGAAGGCGCTGGCCCGGATCGACGACTTCCTGGGCCGCCGAGCGCCGCGATGAGCTTCGACGCCGAAATCGCTATCATCGGCGCGGGCATGGCCGGAGCCAGCCTCGCCGCCGAGCTCGCCGGTCACGCCTCGGTGCTGCTGCTCGAGGCCGAGGACCAGCCGGGCTACCATAGCACCGGCCGCTCGGCCGCCTTCTGGGCGGAAAGCTATGGCGG
>JAXDPG010000362.1:0-5892 GCA_034668485.1 Sphingomonadales bacterium | reverse complement strand
CAGGATGCGACCGTGCTGCGGGCGTGCGAGCCGACCAGGAACGGAATGAGGGGAATCGGCCGCCTCGCCGCGCTCGGCCTGCTGGCTCTAACGTTGCCCGCCGCCGCGGAAGCGAAAGCGGGGGATTCGGCGTGGGCCAAATGCGTCTGGAGCGAGGTGCCGGGTTCGGCGGCGAAGTGGCTTTCGATGCCGCTTCCGACCTGGGATACCCCGTATGCCGACGCCAATCTCCTGCTTGGGCATTTCCTCCTCGCCCATTGCGACGAGAGCGCGGCCAACCCGCTGAAGCCCAATCGGGCGCCGAACTGGAAGGCGGTCGCGGCCGCCCTCAAGCAGGCCAGGCCCACGGCCCCGCCGGTACCGCGGCCGTCCCCGGTCCAGGTTCTGCTGTGCCAGTCAACCCTGACTCCGACGAATGCGCCGCCCTACGTCTATCTGTTCGACGTCGTTCGGCGCTCGGGCGGCCAGGACAGGATCAGCTTCCAGCAATATTTCGGCAATGTCGGCGGCAAGCCGGTCAAGATGCCGCAGGACTTGCGGATGGTCCCGGGCGTGGACGCCAGGGTCGAGCGGTCCTGCCGCGCGATCGGACCGGAAGGAGGGTTGGCCGATGCCGGGTAGATTCCCCGGGCGGACCCTTGCCGAGCTGGCCGCGGCCGCCGCCGCTCTGGCCATGCTGACGACCGCTCTTCCCGCCGGTGCGCAGATCCTGACGAGCACCCAGGACCGGATGACTCACGGCAAGCCGTCGGACAGCGATGTCGCGCGAAGCGACGCCCTGCTCCGCCGCACCGCCGCCTGCGTCGCCAAGCGCGCGCCGACGCGGATCGAATCCCTGCTTCGAACCGCGCCCGGCTCAGCCAAGGAAGCCAACATCCTTTCGACCTTCCAGTCACGGCTCGACTGGTGCGTTCCAACCGAGGAATCGATCGGCTTTCCCTGGACCCTGCTTCGCGGAGCGCTTGTCGAGGCGCTGTACAAGGAGCAATTTCCCACGCCTCTCCCGACTGCCCAGCCCGTCGCTGCCGAGATCCTGGCGGCCTGGACCGCGCCCCATCTCACTTCGGGAGGGAAGGTCGAGCTCGAATATTTCCACGGTGTCGCCCGCTGCGTGGTCGTCCACGATCCAAGGCTGGTGGAGCGGCTGCTCGCCACCACGCCGATGGCCTCGGACGAGGTTTCGGCGCTGCGGCCGATCCGGCCGCTGCTGCCCGGCTGCATCGATTCCGGCATCGCGTTCACGGCCAGCCGCGAATCGCTGCGCGGCCTGCTCGCGGAGGCGCTGCTGCGTTATCGCCTCGATCAGCGGACCGGTTTCGCCAGCGCAGCCGCCACTCCTGCCGGAAGGAATTGACCATGGCCAACGTCAAAACCCCTCCGAAGCCGCGGTCGCCCGGCGGCAACGGCCGGACCTTCCTCCTCGCCCTGGCGCTGATCGGGACGGCGCTGGCCACCCCGGCCAGCGCCAGGCCGCGGCCGACACCGGCCTCGTCGCCGGTCGACATCGGCACGCTGCACCTCTTCGCCGAATGCCTGGTCGATCGATATCGGCCCGGCGTCCGTCGCCTGCTGGCGATGGACTATCGCAGCCGCTCCTACGACAATTTGCTGCGGACGCTTTCCGACGAAGGGGCGCGCTGCCTCCCGTTCGCCTTCGGCAAGCTTCGTTCGTCGGGGGTGCTCCTCGCCGGCGCTTTTGCCGAAGCGCTTTTGCCCGCGGCTCTGAACGGCGCCCGCCTCGCCGACCGGGTCGCCTACGACCCCTCGCGGCCACCCATCGCCGCGCGCGACGAGGGCGAGTATCTCGGCCTGTGCGCGGTGCGGACGATGCCCGACGAGGTCGCGGCCCTGCTCGCGGCGAAGCCGGCCAAGCCGGAGGAGCAGCTCGCCATCGCCCGGATCCGGCAGCGCCTGGGGTCGTGCATCCGCGCCGGCGCGGCCGCCCGGGTCAACGTCCCGGGCCTGCGCGCGCTGCTGGCGCTCGCAGCCTACCGGCTCGTTTCCCAAGCTGCGCCGCCCTCGCCGCGGCCGACGGGGAGCTAGCTCATGCCCGGCCTCTCCCTCGCTGTCCGGAGCCTGACTGTCCGCGTTCGGGCATTTGCTTTGCTGGCCTGCCTCGCCATGGCGGCGCAGCCTGCCGAAGCGCAGCGCACGGGCTCTCGGATCGGCCATACCGCTGAACATGCAAGCCCGAAGGACGCGGCCGCGGCGATCCAGATCATGGCCAATTGCCTCGGTGACCGGCGACCCGATTTCGCCAGGCGGTGGCTAAGGCTGCTTCCCGGGACCCGGGAGGAGAGAGAATTGATCCTCGCCGAGGAACCCGACCTCTCGATCTGCATGGACGACCCGCTGCTCGTCATGGATGGGAAGGAGTTGCGCCTGCAGCCGCATACGCTCCGGCTTCCGACAGCCCGCGCAATGGTTCGCAAGATGCTGTCTCGAGCGCCGCGCCAGAGCCCGTTGCCGCCGCAGAGCGATCCCTGGTTCCTGCCGCAGCTGGCTGCCCTTCCGGCCGGCGCCGGCGTCGACAGGGCCGCGCTCGGTTTCCAGGATTTCGGCCATTGCGTCGCCGTCAATTCCTGGCCCGCCTCGATCGCCTTGCTCGCCTCCGAGCCCGATTCCCCGGCTCAGGCTGCAGCGATCCGGCAACTCATGCCGGTGCTCGGCCCCTGCCTCAGCGACGACGTGAAGATCACCCTGACCCCGGCCAATCTTCGCGACGTCCTTGCGGAACCCGTCTACCACATCCTCGCTGCCCCCGACGCGGCAGCCGTCAAACCTTGAGAAGCGCGCCATGCCGAAATTGAAAGTCGACGGTGTCGAGATCGAGGTCCCGCAGGGGGCGACCGTGCTGCAGGCGTGCGAGCTGGCGGGGAAGGAGATTCCTCGTTTCTGCTACCATGAGCGGCTGTCGATCGCCGGCAATTGCCGGATGTGCCTCGTGGAGGTGAAGCCGGGGCCACCGAAGCCGCAGGCCTCCTGCGCTCTGCCGGCGCAGGACGGGCAGGAAATCTCGACGATGAGCCCGCTGGTCAAGAAGGCGCGCGAGGGGGTGATGGAGTTCCTGCTCATCAACCACCCGCTCGACTGCCCGATCTGCGACCAGGGCGGCGAATGCGATCTCCAGGACCAGGCCATGGCTTACGGCCGGGGCCACAGCCGCTTCGCCGAGAACAAGCGGGCGGTGACCGAGAAATATATGGGCCCGGTCGTCAAGACGATCATGACCCGCTGCATCCAGTGCACGCGCTGCGTGCGCTTTGCCGAGGAGGTCGCCGGAGTCGAGGAGATCGGAGCCATCGGCCGCGGCGAGAATATGGAGATCACCTCCTATCTCGAGGGCGCCATCACCTCCGAGCTCTCCGGCAACGTCGTCGACCTCTGCCCAGTCGGGGCTTTGGTCTCCAAGCCGTACAGCTTCGAGGCGCGGCCCTGGGAATTGCGCAAGGTTCCGGGCATCGACGTGATGGACGCGGTCGGAACCAACATCCGCATCGACCACCGCTTCCGCGAGGTGATGCGCGCGCTTCCCCGCCTCAACGAGGACGTCAACGAGGAATGGGCCCACGACAAGACCCGCCACTGCGTCGACGGGCTGGTGCGCAACCGGCTCGACCGGCCCTGGGTGCGGCTCGAGGGCAAGCTCCAGCCGGCCAGCTGGGACGAGGCGTTCGCGGCCATATCGGAGCGGTTGCAGGGCGCCGCGGGTGACGAGGTCGCCGCCGTCGCCGGCGATCTGCAGGACCTGGAATCGATCTTCGCTCTGAAGAAGCTGCTCGAGGCCTATGGGTCGGCACTGCACGAATGCCGCCAGGACGGGGCGAGGTTCGACGTGTCGAGCCCCGCCGCCTACCGCTTCAACGCGACCATCGCCGGCATCGAGACGGCGCCGGCCATCCTCCTGGTCGGCGCCAATCCGCGCTGGGAGGCGCCGCTCGTCAACACCCGCATCCGCAAGGCGGTGAAGGCGGGGGCCAAGGTGTTCCGGATCGGCCCGGCGGTCGACCTCACCTATAAGGTGCACGAGCTCGGCAACGATCTGGGCCTGCTCGGCAAGCTACCCGAAGCGGTGGGCGAGGCGTTCCGGGAGGCGCAGAATGCCGCGGTCGTCGTCGGCATGGGCGCGCTCCGGACCGAGGGAGCCTATGAGGCCGCCCGCGCCGCCGCGGCTTCGCTCGGTGCGAGCCTGAACCTGCTCCACACCGCCGCTTCGCGGGTCGGAGCGCTCGACCTCGGCTTCGTGGCGCAAGGCGGCATCGAGGCGATCCGAGCCCGCGCGGGGAGCCTCAAGGCGCTGTTCCTGCTCGGCGCCGACGAGATCGACACGTCCGCCTTCGCCGAGACCTTCACAATCTATATCGGCACCCATGGCGACGGCGGCGTCCGCCATGCCGACGTCATCCTGCCCGCCGCCGCCTACACGGAGAAGCACGGCACCTACGTCAACCTCGAGGGGCGGGTGCAGCTCTCCGAATTCGCGGTCCATCCGCCGGGCGAGGCGCGCGAGGACTGGACGATCTTGCGGGCCTTGTCGGACGTGCTCGGCAAGACGCTGCCCTTCGACGACCTCGCTCAGCTGCGGCGGGCCATCGCCGCGGAAGTGCCGCGGCTCGGCACGGTCGGCCTGACCCCCGTCGATCCGCTCCCCGCCTTCGCGGGTGCCGCTCCACAGGCGGGAGGCGAGATCGCCTATCCGATCGAAGATTTCTACCTGACCAACCCCATTGCCCGAGCCTCGCCGACGCTTCAGCGCTGCTCTGCCGAGCTGCTCCACGGCCAGACCTTCCAGGAGGCGGCGGAATGAGCATGATCCGTCGCCCCAGCGAAGGCTGGGGCCCCAGTGGCGCTCAAGCGCCGTCGCCCTTCACCCCACGGCATCCCAGCCTTCGCTGGGATGACGGTGCGCGGTCATGACCGCCTGGTTCCAGAGCACTTGGATGGGCGAGGGCTTCGGCTGGTTCGCCGCGACCCTGATCCTGATCCTGCTGATCGCCCTTCCGCTGATGCTGGCGGTGGCGATGATCATCTATGCGGACCGCAAGATCTGGGCGGCGATGGCGTTGAGGCGCGGCCCCAACGTCGTCGGGCCGCTCGGCCTGCTGCAGAGCTTCGCCGACGGCCTCAAGGTCTTCCTCAAGGAGACGATCGTCCCCTCGAGCGCCAATCGCGGGCTGTTCATCATCGCCCCGATCATCACCTTCACCGTCGCCCTGGTCGGCTGGGCGGTGGTGCCGTTCGGACCTGGAATGGTGCTCGCCAACATCAATGTCGGCCTGCTCTACCTGCTCGCCATCTCCTCATTGGGCGTCTACGGCGTGATCATCGCCGGCTGGGCGTCCAACTCCAAATATCCCTTCTATTCGGCGCTCCGGGCGGCGGCGCAGATGGTCAGCTACGAGGTTTCGGTCGGCTTCGTGCTGGTGCCGGTGATCCTCTGGGCGCAGACGTTCAACCTCTCCGGAATCATCGAGGCGCAGCGCCACCACGTCTGGATCCTGAACGGCTTCGGCTTCAATCCGCTGCTGTTCCCCCTGGCGGTCATCTTCCTCATCTCGGCGATGGCGGAGACGGCGCGCGCGCCGTTCGACCTCACCGAGGCGGAGAGCGAGCTCGTCGCCGGCTACCAGACCGAATACAGCTCGATGAGCTTTGCCCTCTTCTGGCTGGGCGAATATGGCAACGTCCTCCTGATGTGCGGCATGACCTCGGTTCTGTTCTGGGGCGGCTGGCTGCCGCCCGTGGACTGGGCGCCCCTCTATTACGTGCCCGGCATCCTCTGGTTCTTCGCCAAGATCTTCTTTTTCTTCTTCGTGTTCAGCTGGTGAAGGCGACGGTGCCGCGCTTCCGCTACGACCAGCTGATGCGGCTCGGCTGGAAGATCTTCCTGCC
>JAXDPG010000361.1:0-5786 GCA_034668485.1 Sphingomonadales bacterium | reverse complement strand
ACGCCGATGCGTGCGTGATCGTCGCGGAGGGCGCGCTCGACGCCCCCGAGCGTCTCGACCAGAAGCCGGATCGGCACAGTCGGGAACTTGTCGTTGAAGTCGCGGAGCAGGCGCGTCAGCCGCCCGGTCGGAAGCAATGAGTCGACCACCAGCGAAACTTCAGGCTCGAGGTCGTCGAGGAAGCCGCGGACCCGCGCGCGCAGGGTCTCGACGCTGAACGCGACCGCCTTGGCTTCCGACACCACGGCTTCGCCTTCGCGCGTGAGCCTGGGCTTGCGGGTGGTGCCGCGATCGAACAGCGCCAGGCCGAGCTGCTGCTCGAGCGTGTCGATCGCGTAGCTGATCGCCGAGGTGGCGCGGCCGAGGCGCCGGGCCGCCGCCGTGAAGCTCCCCTCCTCTTCGACGGCGAGCAGCACCAACAGCTGGTCGATGCTTGGGACGGCGGGGCCTCGCATATCAGTTTTCCTGAACAGAACCTTCAATATTATACGGATTTTTCTGGAAGAAGCGAAGGCCTATTTGCCGCCGATCAGCCCAATGGAGCACCGCCATGACCGTCAAGATCGCCATCATCGTCGGCAGCACGCGCCCGGGCCGCAAGGCCGACACGGTCGCACGCTGGGTGTTCGACATTGCCGCGCGGCGCGGCGATGCGTCGTTCGAGATCGTCGACATCGCCGACTTCGACCTGCCGCTGCTCGATGAGGCGCTGCCGCCGTCAATGGGCCGATACGCACAGCCGCACACCAGGGCCTGGGCGGAGAAGATCGCCGGCTTCGACGCGTTCGTGTTCGTGACTCCCGAGTATAATCATTCGACCTCGGGCGCTCTCAAGAACGCGATCGATTATCTGTTCCGCGAATGGAACGACAAGGCGGCCGGTTTCGTCGGCTACGGCTCGACCGGCGGCACCCGCGCCGTCGAGCATTTGCGCGGCATCATGGGCGAGATCAAGGTCGCCGACGTGCGCGCCCAAGTCGCGTTGTCGCTATTCAACGACTTCGAGAATTTCACCGAGTTCAAGCCACAGCCGTCGCAGGAAGCGGGGGTCGAGGCGATGCTCAACGACCTCATCCGGTGGGGCCGCGCGCTTCAGGCGATGCGGCTCGAAACCAGCGAGCGAGGAGTGCTTTGACCATGACGACCACCGTAACCCAAGGGCGCGCGATCGCCTATCGCACCTTCGGCGACAAGCACGGCCCGATCACCCGACTGATGAGCCCGTCCGGGCTCGGCCGCCGGCTAAAGCCGTTCGTGTTCCTCGACCTGTTCGATGCCGAAGGCTCGGACCTGTCAGGCTTCGGTTGGCACCCGCATTCGGGCATCGCGACGCTGACGTACCTTTGGCAGGGCAGCGTCCGCTACGAAGACACGACCGGCGCTAAGGGCCTGCTCCCCGCCGGCGGCGTCGAGTGGTTCAAGGCGGCGGGCGGCGCATGGCATGGCGGCGGCTCCGGCGACTCCGGCAGGTCGCTCGGGTTCCAGCTGTGGCTCGCGCTCCCCGCCGACCAGGAACTCGGCGCGTCCGAAAGCCTCTATCTGACCCCCGGCGAGATTCCGTCGCTCGGGCCCGTGTCGGTCCTGCTCGGCAGCTTCGGTGGGGTGTCGAGCCCGCTTAAAGCACCGTCGCCCATCAATTATCTGGCGGTGCGCCTCAATGCCGGTGAGACTTGGGGCTACGATCCGCCCGCCGGCCACGACGTGGCGTGGATCGCTTTGGCGTCGGGCGAACTTGCGGTTCCTGAGCCGGTCCAGGCTGGTGAGTTGGTGGCGTTCGACAAATCCGCCACGGCAATCGACGTCCGCGCCGAGGCGGACAGCGAGTTCGTCCTTGGGTCGGCCGCGCACCATCCGCACGACCTCGTGCTCGGCTATTACTCGGTTCACACCAGCCCGAAAGCGCTCGAAGCTGCTGAACGGCACATCACGGAAATTCGCGCGCGTTTGGGAAGCGAAGGGGTCCTTTAGCCCCCATCCAATATTACGAAAAGGAGACTCTGATGGCTTCGAACGAAGAGATTATCCGCAATCTGTACGAAGTCGCAGAGACGGATCCCAAGAGGTTTCGGTCACTGTTCACCGAGAAGGGCTACTGGTGGGACGTCCCCGCCGGAGTAAGATATGAGGGCGACGAAGTCGCTCGTGCCGCCGATATCTACTCGGTCGCATTTCCGGACATGCACCGCGAACTCCACGACCTCTACTTCGATGGTGACATCGTTGTCGTTCGGCTGACGCTGCACGGAACGCACCTGGGCGACCTCCCTACGGCGCTGGGAACGATCCCCGCTACCGGCAAGGCGTTCCACGCCCCGTCCTGCGATATTTTCCGTCTCGAGGACGGCAAGGTCGGCGCATTCGACTGCTACTACGCCGGAACTATCCTGCTCGGCCAGATCGGTGTTCTGGGCAACCTGGAAGCTTCGCTCAGAAAGTAGCGCCCGGCGCGCACGACACCACCGAGCACCGCATCGCCGGCATCCAGCCGCGGCTGAGGCAAGAAGGGAATTTGATCTGATGCGGACAGTGACAGTGACTGTCCCTCTTTTCCCGTCCTTTCGCTAACGTCGGCGGGGCTGGTTCGCGACCTGCTCCTCGATCAGATCGACCAATGCCAGCTCGGTGGCTGCGGCGCTCCGCGCGAAGACGGGATCGCGACGTTTCGCCGCCACCGACATGCCCCGAATGCTCTCCGTCATCACGCCGGGCAGCGCCTTCGAGCGCATGGTAATGGCGAGCGATTGCCATTGGTCTCCGGCGAACCGGGCGGCCTCGTCCATCGCCTTCCAGTCCACGACCTGTGCCTGAGCCAGCGCATCGTAGCGAAAGCCGGCATAGTCCAGAAGGCTTACCGCGACCGGCACCTTCAGCACCGCGGGATCCTGCGACTCGACGAGACGGCGATACGTCTCGACCGAGGCGAGAGCCAATCCGGATCGATCTCCCGACTGGCGTGCGGCTGCGATCTCCGCCGCCTGCCTGTCGACGGTAGCGTCCAGCGGACTGGGCAAAACCCCTTTTGCGTTCGTAGCAGCGGCTCGGGCATCGGCGATCAGGCTGTCCAACTGAGGCGAGGACACCGTGAATGCCTGCTCGGTAAGAGCCTCGAATGGCTCTGCCGAGGCGAGCAGGACCTCGTTCCGCGCGCTCGCATCGGCCGCCCCGATCGCCGCCGGGGCCAAATCCGACTCGCCTGCCGCCTGGGCTTGAGCCGGCTGCCGGCCGCAGCCGGTGGCGAGCAGCAGCGAAGCCGCAATCGAAGCCGGAAGCCAGCGGCACGATCCTGTCTCGAAGCTCTTCATGCCATCCTCCATTTCTCCCGTTGGGGATAGGTGGCGGCGCCTAACGTTGCGCTGGTCAGCCGATGAAGCTTTGGTAATATCGGCTTCAACCCGGCGGTGCGGCTCCGATCTCACTGGGATTGTTGAGCGGGAGGATGAGAACTGCCCGGAGACCCGGGCTGTTGTCTTCCAGGACAAGCTCCCCCCCATGCAACCTGGTCACGGCACGCACCAAAGCGAGGCCCAGGCCGCTGCCCTCGGTCGCCCGCGCCCCATCCAGGCGGCGATATTTGCGCAATGCCTCTTCGCGCCGACCCGCGGGAATTCCGGCGCCCCGGTCCGCTACCCAGAAACGGATCGAAGACTCGTCTTCCTCGACGCCGATCCGGATGCTGCCTCCGCCCGGGGCAAATTTGAGGGCGTTGTCGATGAGATTCGAAACCGCCTGTCCGACCAACTCGCGATTGCCGACGAACGTCATTTGGCGCGGCTTCTCCACGGCGATCGAAACGCCGCTTTCCTCGGCAAGCGGCTGATACATTTCGCAGAGATCGCGCATCAGCGCCCCGAGGTCGAACGCGGTGAAATTCTCCCGTCCCATTCCGGCTTCGGTGCGGCTGATCTCGAGCGTTCCGGCGATGATGCGCATCATGCCCTCAATCTCGTGCGAGACGGCATCGATCGCCTGCCGCTGCGGCTCCTCGGAAGGTTGCAGCATCGCCCTTTCGACACTCGCGCGAATCCGCGTCAGCGGCGAGCGAAGGTCGTGGGCCAAAGCGTCGGTGACCAGCCGAAGCTCTTCCACCAGCGTCTCGATCCGGGCGAGCATGGCGTTCAGCGACTCGCCCAGCCGGTCGAACGGGTCGTTCGTTCCGCCGGTCTCGACGCGCCGGCTGAGGTCGCCCGCCGCGATTCGCGCCGCGACGTCGCCGATCGCGCCGACTCGGCGGTTCATGAAACGTAGCAGCACCAGGCTGCCGGCAAGGCCGATCGGGACGGCGAGGACCAGAGCGCCGATGAGGGCGATGAGCAAAGCTTCCCGCATCCGGGTCCGGTCGTCGATGACGATGCCGATGAGAAGACGATGCCCCGATTGGAGATGGATGGCCGACACGGCGAACAGCTCCGACTGGGCGTGGCCGTACCGGTAAAGGCGCATTTCCGTCCAGCCGGTGGGCCCGTGCAAAGTCGGAGGCCAGGCCGCCACATTGCCGGCCATCCTGCGGCCGGACGGGTCGACCAGCAGGAGCGCCGCCTGCGCCGCGGCGCCGCTCGCCATCCGATCCCGAACCCCCTGCGCGACAGCGGGAATGCCGCCGGACCGATAGGTGAGCATCAGATTGGCCTTGCGGTTGGCTATCTGCGTCTCGAAATAGTGTTGGGACATGCGGTCGGCCTGGTGATAGACGACGAACAGGACCGGAAGGGCGCCGGCGAGGCTGAGCGCCAGATAGAGCAGCACGAAGCGTGCCGCGGTCGACTGCCTCAGCCAGGTCCAGCCGGCGCGGCTCAAGCGGCTTCGCTCAGCATGTAGCCGACCCCGCGCACGGTGTGGAGCAACGGCGCCTGTCCCGGCTCGTCGATCTTCTTGCGCAGGCGGCTGATGTGGACGTCGATGACGTTGGTGCCCGGATCGAAATGATAGTCCCACACCTCTTCCAGAAGCATCGTGCGAGTGACGACATGGCCCTGGTTGCGGAGCAGGAACTCGAGGAGCCGAAACTCGCGGGGCTGAAGGTCGATGCGCGTTCCCGCCCGCTCCACCCGGTGCGAGAGGAGGTCCATGCTAAGCTCGCCGCAGGCGAGCGACGTGACGACGACGTCCGCATTGGCCGCACCGCGCCGTTGCAGCGCCTCCAGCCGCGCGAGCAGCTCCGAAAAGGCGAAAGGCTTGGCCAGGTAATCGTCGGAGCCGGCCTTCAGCCCCTTCACCCGCTCGTCCGTCGAGCCGAGCGCGGAGAGGATGATCACTGGCGTCTTCACCCGTGCGGCCCGAATCGCGCCGAGCACGGCCAGCCCGTCCATGCCGGGCAGCATCCGGTCGAGGATGACGGCGGCATAGGTGCCGTCGAGAGCGTGGAAAAGTCCGTCCCGGCCGTCGGCCGCCCGGTCGACGACATAGCCATTTTCGACCAGCCCCTTGGCGACATAGTCGGCCGTCGCGGCGTCGTCCTCGACAACCAGGATCTTCTTGGTCATCGCTCCCCTCCTTGCTCCGCCCCATTGCGCTCGTCGGGCAAGGTGCGGATCGGCAGGCGCACGATAGCATAATTGCCGCGGCGGATGAGCCTAAGCTCGACAGGATTTGGGCTGGCCTTGAGCGCCGCCGCCGCCTGGACGGGCGATGCGACGGGGGCCCCGCCGATGCGCTCGATCACGTCGCCCGTCCGGACGCCGGCCTGTGCCGCTGGACCGGTCGCGCTGAGGCTGGTGACCACGAGGCCGCCGTCATAGCCGGAAATGCCCAGGGTCGTCGCAGTGTGTCAAGACGCTGCCGATCGGCCT
>JAXDPG010000360.1:0-3655 GCA_034668485.1 Sphingomonadales bacterium | reverse complement strand
GGCGAAGGGAGCAGGGACGAGAGGAGGGCTACGGAAAAATCGGTGCCTGACCAATCACCAAGTTATTGGAATTCCACGTGCGCCTTCAGCCTCGCCAGCGCGTCCTCTTATTGCGCCGCGGGAGGTTAAAGGCCGCTGCTGCATCCTCATACGCCGCACCCTGCCGGTTGACGCGTCGGGCCCTCCGCGCCATTGACGTTAACGTAAAGCACAGGAGCCGGCCGTGACCGACCTCGACACCTTCCGCGCCGAGACCCGCGCCTGGCTCGAAGCGAACTGCCCCGCCGAGATGCGCGAGCCGATGCGGGACGAGAGCGATGCCTGCTGGGGCGGGCGCAACTTCAAGTTCAAGAACGAGGCTCAGAAGCTGTGGATGGACCGGATGGCCGAGCGCGGCTGGACCGTTCCGGACTGGCCGACCGAATATGGCGGAGGCGGGCTGTCGCCGGCCGAGACCAAGATCCTGAAGCAGGAGATGGCCCGGATCGGGGCGCGCAACCCGCTGATGAGCTTCGGCATCTCGATGCTCGGGCCCGCGCTTCTCAAATACGGCTCGGAGGAGCAGAAGCAGCGGTTCCTGCCCGAGATCGCGCGCGGCGAGATACGCTGGTGTCAGGGCTATTCGGAGCCCAATGCCGGGTCCGACCTCGCCTCGCTGCAGACCAAATGCGAGGATAAAGGCGATCATTGGCTGGTCAACGGCCAGAAGGTCTGGACCAGCTACGCCGACAAGGCGGACTGGATCTTCTGCCTGGTACGCACCGATTTCTCCGCGCCCAAGCATAAGGGGATCAGCTTCCTCCTCTTCGACATGGCGACCCCCGGCGTGTCGACCAAGCCGATCCTGCTCATCTCGGGCAACTCGCCCTTCTGCGAAACCTTCTTCGACGACGTGAGAGTGCCCAAGGAGCAGGTCGTGGGCGAGGTCAACAAGGGCTGGGACGTCGCCAAATATCTGCTCGGCCACGAGCGCGAGATGATCAGCGGCATGGGCCTGGGCGGCCAGACCGGAAGCCTCGGCGAGGCGTTCGCCGACGTTTTGGCGGGCGATCCGCTGCTGCGCGCCGAGATGGCCCGCTTCGACGTCGACGCCATGGCCTATCGCGCCATGTCCGAGCGCTTCATCGACGAACTGAAGGCGGGGATGGCGCATCCGGCGCAGCCGTCGATGATGAAATATGCAGGGACCGAATTGAACAAGGCCCGCCACGAACTGGTCATGGCGGCGGGCGGCTCCGACGCGCTCGAATGGGACAGCGACCGCTCGCGCAAGGGCAAGGCCGCGCGCGAATGGCTGAGGACGAAGGCCAATTCGATCGAGGGCGGGACCAGCGAGGTCCAGCTCGGCATCATTGCCAAAAGGATTTTGGATTTGCCGGGGGCATGACCGCGTCGTCCCAGCGAAGGCTGGGACCCCAGCGAGAACTTGTACCCTTGCCTTTCACCCCCTGGGGTCCCAGCCTCCGCTGGCACGACGAGGAGAAGAAATGCCGCTCTACCTCACCGAAGACCAGGTCATGCTTCGCGACACGGCGCGGGAGCTGATGGCCGAGGAAGGGTCGATCGCGAACCAGCTGCGCAAGTATCGCGACATGGAGTGCAGCGACGGCTTCGGCCACGCCTTGTGGAAGCAGATGGCGGAGCTGGGCTTCACCGGCCTCCTGATGGCCGAGGCGGAGGGCGGTCTCGGGCTGGGCCATGTCGAGGCGGGCATCGTGCTCGAGGAGATCGGGCGCAATTTGACGCCGTCGCCCTTCCTGATCAGCGCGGTCGCCGTGGTGGAAGCGCTCAAGGGGACGCCGCACGCGCAACGCTGGTATCCCGGCCTCCTTGCCGGCGACACGGTCGCCGCGCTCGCCGTCGACGAAGGGCCCAAGCACCGGCCCGAGGCGATCGCGATGGCGGCCGAGCGGGCGGGGAACGGCTTCCGGCTGACCGGGCGCAAGCAGTTCGTCGTGCAGGGGGCGTCCGCGGACGTGATCGTCGTCGCCGCCCGCGCCGAGGAGGGGGTCACCCTGTTCGCGGTCGAGAATGAGGCCAAGGGGCTCGAGGTCGAGGGCGTCCGGCTGGCCGATTCCAGCATCGGCGCCCGGCTCGACTTCCAGGGCGTCGAGGTCGATGCCGACGCCGTGATCGGCGAGGTCGGCGGCGGCGAGGCGGTGCTCGGCCGGGTGCTCAATGCCGGCCGGGCCGGGGCGGCGTCGGAATTGGTCGGCCTGGGGTCGGCGGCGATGGGGATGACGGTCGACTATCTGAAGCAGAGGAAGCAGTTCGGGCGGCTGATCGGCGAGTTCCAGGCGCTCCAGCACCGCGCCGCCCACCTCTATTCGGAGCTCGAAATCGCGCGTTCGGCGGCGATCAAGGCGCAGCAATTGCTCGACTCCGACGAAGAGGGGGGCAGCGCGGAGGCGGAGGCGATGGTCGCGGTCGCCAAGGCCAAGGCCGGACGCGCCTCGGCCCTGGCGGTGCAGGAGGGGGTGCAGATGCACGGCGGCATCGGCATGACCGACGAATATGATATCGGCCTCTACATGAAGCGCGACCGGGTGCTGAACGAGCTGTTCGGCGATGCCAATTACCACGCCGACAGGCTGGCGCGGATGAAGGGATATTGACGGGAACGCGTCACCCCGGACTTGATCCGGGTCCACCTTCTTGTCGGGCCGCTGAGAAGAACGAGGTGGATGCCGGATCAAGCCCGGCATGACGACGCTGGAGACGATATGACCCTCGATCCCGAATCGTTCGACCTGCTCCTTTCCACCGTCCGCCGCTTCGTGCGCGAGCGCCTGCGTCCGCTCGAGGAACGGGTCGACCGCGAGGACGAGGTGCCGGCCGGGATCGTCGCCGAGATGCGGGAGATGGGGCTGTTCGGCCTGTCCATCCCGGAGGAATATGGCGGGCTCGGCCTGACCATGGCGGAGGAGGTCCGGGTGGCGCTCGAGCTGGGCGGGACCACGCCCGCCTTCCGCTCCACCTTCGGCACCAATGTCGGCATCGGCAGCCAGGGTCTCGTCATGGCCGGCAGCGAGGCGCAGAAGGCGCAGTGGCTGCCGCGGATCGCGAGCGGCGAGATAATCACCAGCTTCGCCTTGACCGAGCCGGGTGCCGGGTCGGACAGCGCCTCGGTGCAGACCAAAGCGGTGCGCGACGGCGACGTCTACCGGCTCACCGGCAGCAAGCGCTTCATCACCAATGCCGACAAGGCGTCGCTGTTCACCGTCATGGCCCGCACCGGCGAGCCGGGCGCGAAAGGCGTCTCGGCCTTCCTGGTGCCCGCCGACCTGCCGGGGGTGAGCGTCGGCAAGCCGGAGAAGAAGATGGGCCAGCAGGGCGCCCATGTCTGCGACGTCAATTTCGACGGCGCGCCGGTGCCGGCCGCCAACCGGCTCGGCGAGGAAGGGGAGGGGTTCCGGATCGCCATGCGGGTGCTCGACCGCGGCCGGCTCCACATCGCCGCCGTCTGCGTCGGCATCGCCGAGCGGCTGATCGCCGACTCGGTCGGCTATGCGGCGGAGCGGAAGCAGTTCGGCAAGCCCATCGCCGAGTTCCAGCTGATCCAGGCGATGATCGCGGATTCCAAGACGGAGACGATGGCGGCCAGGGCTCTGGTGCTCGAGGCGGCGGCATTGAAGGATGCCGGGCAGCCGATCAC
>JAXDPG010000359.1:0-3752 GCA_034668485.1 Sphingomonadales bacterium | reverse complement strand
CGGTGGTCGCCTATCAGCAGCAGGAGGAGATGGTGCTGACGCTCCGCCAGCAGCTGGCGGAGCTGGAGCAAAGGCGCGCCGCCGCCGGCCATGAGCTCGACCAGCTGGGTCTGCGGACCGCCGAGCTCGACGCGCAATCCCGCCACGCCACGCTGCAGTCGGCGGCGGCGCTCGCCGAGCTCGATCGCGGCGCGGCGGACGCCCAGAACGAAGCCGAGATCCTGCTCGCGGCGCCGGTCGCGGGACGGGTCGCGGCGCTCCACGTCCTTCCCGGCCGGAGCGTCGCGGCGGCGGAGGAGGTGGCGACGATGGTCCAGAGCGACGCTTTGGAGGTGACCTTGCTCGTCCCCTCGATCGCCGTCGGGTCGCTTCGGCCGGGTCAGGAGGTCGTGCTTCGCTTCGACGCCTTCCCCTATCAGCGCTACGGGGTCGGTCGAGGCATTGTGAAGGACATCGCCGCGACCGTCTCGCCGGCGCCGGCGGAAAGCACGGCGCCGCCGACCTATCGGGTGCGGGTGGCGCTGGCGCGGAACGGCGCTCCGTTCGCGCTTCGCCCGGACATGTCCCTGTCGGCCGGAATCGTGATCGAGCGCCGCTCGCTCCTCGACTGGCTGCTGGCGCCGCTGCGCGAGCGCTGGCGCGAGCGGATCGACGGAGGCGTCCGATGAACGCGCCCGCCTTCGCCTCCAACAGCCTGCCGGTCCTCTACCAGTCCGAAGCCGCGGAGTGCGGCGTCGCGTGCCTAGCGATGATCGCCTCTTATTACGGCCACCATCTCGATCTGAACGAGGCTCGCCACCGCTTCCAGATCAGCACCAAGGGCACGTCGCTCAAGCACCTCGTCGATTTCGGGCGCGCGATCGGGCTGTCGGGCCGGGCGCTCCGAATCGAGCCCGACCAGCTCGGCCAGGTCCAATGCCCGGCCATCCTCCACCTCGACATGATCCATTTCGTGGTTCTGAAGGAGATGCGCGGTCGGGACGCGATCGTCCACGATCCCGGCCTGGGGCCGAGGCGGCTCAGCGCCGACCAGCTCGAGCGCCGCTTCACGGGCATCGTGCTCGAGCTGACGCCGTCGCCGGGGTTCGAGCGGCGCAAGCCGGCGGCGAGGCTGCGGCTGCAGGCGCTTGCCGAGGGGGTGCCGATCGAGCGCGGCATCTGGCCCAAGGCGCTGGCCCTGTCGCTCGGGCTGCAGCTGCTCATCCTCGCGGCGCCCTTCTACATCCAGCTCGTCGTCGACCGCGGCGTCGTGCAGGGGGATGCCGGCGCGCTGCTGCCGCTCGCCGTCGGCTTCGCGCTGCTGATCGGACTGCGCGTCGCTTCCGCCCTGGTGCGGGCTCGAGTGCTGCTGGCGCTCGGCGGCTTCCTCAGCGCGCGGCTGGCGGCGAGGGTCGCGCAACATATGCTGCGGCTGCCCAACAGCTGGTTCGCCGCGCGCCAGATTTCCGCGCTGCTGTCGCGGGTCAACTCGACCCAGCCGATCCGCGACCTCGTCGCCGAGGGCCTGATCGCGGTCATCGTCGACGGCGCGATGGCCGTCCTCACCATCACCGTCGCCGCCCTGTTCGCTCCGGCGCTGGCGTTCGTCGTCCTCGCCGGCTTCGTCTGCTCCGCGCTGCTGAAATGGTGGCAGGTGCGCCAGTCGATGGCGCGCGAGCATGAATATATCGAGACCTTTGCCAAGGCTCAGCAGGAGCTGATCGAGACGGTAAGAGCGATCGCCACGGTCAAGCTGTTCCGCAAGGAGGCCGACCGCCACGCCCGCTGGAGCGACCGCCACATCCAGTCGGTCAACGCCCGCTATGGGCTCGACAGGATCCGGACGACCGCCGAGACGGGGCGCGAGGCGATCCAGGCGCTGACGCTGATCCTCGTCGTGTTCTTCGGCGCCGGCCAGGTGATCGCCGGCACCACCACACTCGGCATGCTGATGGCCTTCATCACCTATCAGCAGATGTTCGCGACCTCGGCCTCGGCCCTGCTCGACTTCGCCGGCCGCTTCCGACTGCTCGACGTCCATCTCCAGCGTATCGGCGACGTCATGCTCGAGGAGCCGGAGGAGGAGGATATCTCGATCCAGGGCGGACGGCTCCACGGCCTCAGCGGCGCGCTCGCGGTGCGCAATCTCACCTTCCGCTACGCGGCGATGGAGGAGCCGGTCCTCGCCGACGTCTCGTTCGAGGTCACGTCCGGCGAGTTCGTCGCCATCACCGGTGCGAGCGGGGGCGGCAAGACCACCCTGCTCAAGCTGCTGGTAGGACTGCTCGAACCGACCGGCGGCCAGATCCTCTACAACGGCGTTCCGCTCCGCACCCTCGGCGTGGCGGCGGTGCGCGACCAGATCGGCGTGGTCATGCAGGACGACATCCTGCTGTCGGGTTCGCTCGCGCAGAACATCACCTTCTTCGATCTGGCGCCCGATCTCGACTGGATGCGGGAATGCGCGCGGATGGCCGCGATCGACGAGGACATTTCGCGCTTTCCAATGGCCTACAACACTTTGGTGGGCGACATGGGCACGGGGCTTTCCGGCGGGCAGAGGCAGCGCCTGCTGCTGGCGCGCGCGCTCTACCGCCGGCCGCGAATCCTGTTCATGGACGAAGGCACGAGCAGCCTCGACACCGAGAAGGAATGGGAGATCAACCGCAACCTCAGGGGGATGGACATCACCCGGCTGATCATCGCCCACCGCAAGGACACGATCGACGCCGCCGACCGGATCCTCGAGCTGTCGGCCGAAGGCCTGCGGCCGCGCGGCTGAACGCCGGCCTGCTATCTGATCTCCGACATGACGATGCCCTGCTTCACTCGCGAATCCCGCCAGCGCAGGCGGGCCGGGGTGCGCTCCGAATGCCTGGCGAGCGTGCGGGTGAGATGGCTCTGGTCGGAAAAGCCGGTCTCCGCGGCGATCTGCGATATCGAGCTGCCCGAGCCCCAGAGCAGTCCGCGGGCATAATCGAGCCGCAGCAAGAGGCTGTACTGGCCGATCGTCACTCCGAGATGGGCCTTGAAGGCGCGGCACAGATGCTGCGGCGTCACTCCGAACTCGCCGGCGAGGCTATTGACGCTCTGGATGTCCTGCCAATGGCCGTGGATATGCTCGACCACGTCGAGCAGCCATTCGGGACGGCCCCGCGCGACGAACCGTGCCGCCCCGCCGATCAGCGCCTCGAGCGCGTCGGCGACCGACTGGGCCGGACGATTGTCCTCGATTCGAAGCAGCGCGCTCCAGACATGGTTGTACAGGGTCGCGGGCAGGACCGTGCTGCGCGGGGGCCAGGACAGGTCGGCGCCGACCGGGAAGTCGGCACCGCGAAACTCCACCGCGACCACGTGGCACGGCCCTCCGAACCTGACCGAATGCTCGTAGCCGGGGGGATGGAAGGTCAGTCGCCGCTTGACGACCCCCGGTGCCGCCTCCGCCAGGCGCGGGTCCGCCTCGTGGCAGGGTCCGCCGACACCGTAGACCAGCGAAGCGCAGGCATGGCGATGGCGCGGTACCGCCGCTCCGGCTTCGTAGAAAGCGTGCCTCAGAGTCGCGGCTCCCGCCTCGACCTCGCGCACCAGCCTGCCGGGCGGTCCTTCGGCCAACGGGCTTCCCAGCGTACCCCAGTTGTTCAGGCGGTCGGGCATCTTCCTGTCCACGAAGATAATGTGACCAATAGCGGCCTCGACCTGGAGTATCCGAAGAATAATTCGACGAAGCAGCCTCCTCCTTCGACGGAGGTCGGAAGCGGACGGCCCGGCGGTGC
>JAXDPG010000358.1:0-3417 GCA_034668485.1 Sphingomonadales bacterium | reverse complement strand
CGTCCAGCGCTTCGAGGTGGTCGGAGTCCATGCGTTCGGCATCATCGGCCTGATGAGCTTGCTGGTCGGCCTCGTCATCGCCCAGCAGGGCGCGGTGCAGCTCCGGCAATTCGGTGCCGAAATCTACACGATCAACCTCATCGGCCGCTCCTCGATCAAGGAGCTGGGCGTCCTGATGACCGCGATCATGGTCGCCGGCCGCTCAGGCTCCTCCTTCGCCGCCCAATTGGGCTCGATGAAGCTCGCCGAGGAGGTCGACGCGATGCGCACGATCGGAGTCTCGCCGATGGAGGCTCTGGTGCTGCCGCGGGTGTTCGCGACAGTTCTGATGATGCCTCTCTTGAGCTTCTACGCGGCGATCGTCGCAATCATCGGGGGCGGCATTTTCTGCTGGATCTCGCTCGAAATCCCGCCGGTCACCTTCGTCCAGCGCATCCGCGAGGTGGTGCCGCTGACCGACCTTTGGCAGCTGATGATCAAGGCGCCCTTCTTCGGCCTGATCATCGCCATGGCCGGCTGCTTCCAGGGCATGCAGGTCGAGAATGATGCGGAGGAGGTGGGCCTCAGGACGACCACCGCCGTCGTTCACGCCATCTTCCTGGTCATCGTGCTCGACGCCTTCTTCGCCGTCTTCTTCACCGAGATAGGCTGGCTGTGAGCGGCGACGAGGACATCGTCATCGAGGTCCGAGGCCTCAGGAACAGCTTCGGCGACGCGGTCATCCATGAGGGGCTCGACCTCGAGGTGCGGCGCGGCGAGATATTGGGCGTCGTCGGGGGCTCGGGCACCGGCAAGTCGGTGCTGATGCGCTCGATCATCGGCCTGCAGCGGCCCGACGAGGGCGAAGTGCGCGTGTTCGGCGAGCCGATGCTCGACCGCGACGACTCTGCGCTTCAGCCGATCCGCAAGCGCTGGGGGATCCTGTTCCAGGGCGCGGCGCTGTTCTCGACGCTGACCGTCGCGGAGAACGTGCAGGTGCCGCTGCGCGAATTCTATCCGCGGCTGTCGGAAAAGCTGCTCGACGAGATCGCGGCCTACAAGATCGTCATGGTCGGCCTGCCCGAGGATGCCGGTCCCAAATTCCCGGCCGAGCTGTCCGGCGGAATGCGCAAGCGCGCCGGCATCGCCCGGGCCCTCGCCCTCGACCCCGAGCTGTTGTTCCTCGACGAACCCACCGCCGGCCTCGATCCGATCGGCGCTTCCGCCTTCGACCAGCTCGTCCTCGACCTGCGCGACCAGCTGGGCCTGACCGTCTTCCTGATCACGCACGATCTCGACACGCTCTACGCCATCTGCGACCGTGTCGCCGTGATTGCGGACCGCAAGGTGATCGCGGTCGGAACGATTCCGGAATTATTGGCTTTGGACCACGAATGGATACAGGAATATTTCAGAGGGCCCCGCGGGCGCGCCGCCGAGGAGGCGGTCGAAGCCGAAGCGGAAACCAGGTCCGCCAATGCCGACGGGGGCGGTAACGACTGATGGAGACCCGTTCGAACCATATTCTCGTCGGCGCCGTGGTGATGGGCGCGCTCGCCGCGGTGCTGCTCTTCATCATCTGGCTGTCCAATGCGGGCGGCGAGCAGGACCGACGCTACGACATATTGTTCCGGCAGGCCGTCGACGGCCTCGCCAAGGGCAGCGCGGTGACCTTTTCGGGCGTCCCGGTCGGCCAGGTCGAATCGATCAACCTGATGCCGCAGACGCCGGAGTTCGTGCGCGTTCGAATCACGGTCGGCGAGGAGACTCCGGTGCTTGTCGGCACGACCGCCACGATCAAGGGGGTCGGCTTCACCGGCGTCTCGCAGATCCAGCTCGATCCGCCGAACAACGATCCGCGCCGCCGCCGCGTCGTGCGCGAGATCACCTGCCCGGATGCCAACCGCGAGGCGCAATGCCCGTTCGGCGTTCCGATCATCCCGACCAAGCCGGGCGCGCTCGGCCAGGTGCTGGAGAGCGCGCCGGAGCTGCTGAACCGGGTCTCGACCCTGACCGCGCGCCTGACCGAGCTGCTCGGCGACCGCAACCAGGCGTCGATCGCCGCCATCCTCGAGAACGTCCAGGTGATCAGCCGCAACCTCGCCGAGCGCTCGGACGAGATCGCCGCCACCCTCGCCGAGGCGCGGGTCGCGATCCGCCAGACCGGCGACGCGGTCGAGCGGATGGGCGCCCTGGCCGGAACCACCGACCAGACGCTGCAGGACGTGCGGCCGCTGATCAACGACCTGAGGGTGACCGTCCGGTCCGCCGACACCAGCATGAAGAATCTCGACGCGGCGATCGGCGATGCGCGGCCGGGCCTCCAGGCCTTTTCGAAGCAGACCATCCCCGAGGTCGGCCAGCTCGTCCGCGACTTGCGCGAGATGTCCGATTCGCTCTCCGCCGTGTCGCAGCGCCTCAACCAGCAGGGCGCCGGCGGAATCATCGGCGGCCAGAAGCTTCCCGACTACAAGCCGAGGAAAAGATGAGACAGACGCGCGCCTTCCTCGCCTTTGCCGCCGCTTTGGCAATCTCCGGCTGCCTGAGCTTCGGCGCCAAGCCGCCGCCCACCCTGATGCGGCTGACCTCCGACGCCCAGCTCGCTCCGTCGAGCCGCTCGGCACCCGCAGGCCAGGCGATCACCGTCATCCCGCCGAGCGCTCCGGCCGAGCTGCTGACGCCGCGGGTGCCGGTGCGCACCGGCGCGACGCAGGTCGCCTACGTCAAGGACGCCCAGTGGGTCGAGGTTCCGACCATCCTCTTCGCCCGGCTGCTGTCCGAGACGATCGCCGCCCGCACCGGGCGGGTCGTGCTCGATCCCAAGCAATTCACGTTCGACCCGGGCCAGCGCCTCACCGGCACCCTGCAGACGTTCGGACTCGACGCCGACCGGATGGAGGCGGTGCTGGTCTACGACGCCGCCGTCTCGCGCGGCACGGCGGTCGAGACCCGCCGCTTCGAGGCGCACGTGCCGGTGCCGGCGCTCGACGCCGCCAGCGCCCCGGCGGCGCTCAACCAGGCCGCGAATCAGGTCGCGACGGAGGTCGCGGCATGGGTGGGATGAGGTAGGAAAAAATAGGATTTGTATTGGCCGCGTTCCTATGTTCTAATCTTGTTCTCGATTCGTCGAGTCGCAAGGAGAACATGCCGTGTCCGTCTCGATCCTCACCTATATCCCCTCGGCTCAGCACGCCGCCATCGCGGCGCGCACCAGCACCTATGATTCGTCGGCCGATTTCCAGTCGGCGATCAACGCCCTTACGACCTTGGGCGGAACGCTCTACATCCCTGCCGGCAAGTACCGGCTGAACTCGACGCTCGACAACAAGCCCAACGTCTGCCTGCTCGGGGACGGGCCGGACGCCTCGACGCTCGAATGGGCCTCGACCCACAACGGCCACGGCATCCGGTGCCTCTCGGCGGTCAACGGCGTCACCC
>JAXDPG010000357.1:0-9582 GCA_034668485.1 Sphingomonadales bacterium | reverse complement strand
TCCGGGTGCTGCTCGACATCCTCGCCGACCCCCGGCTCGGCCCGCTGTCGAGACTCGCCGCGATGCGTCAGCTGGGTGCCGCCCAGTTCCATCCGGTCCGTTTCGCTCCGTTCCACGCCGAGTTCATCGACCGGCTGAGGAAGGCCGCGCTCGACGACGATGCCGACATCCGCACCGCCGTTCTCGACCGCCTCACCCTGACCAACGACCCGGAAGCGCAAAGGCTGTTGCGCGAAGGGCTGGAGAATGCCGGCAAGTCATTGGTGTCGACGGCCAAGGCGATCCAGCTGCTGGCTCGCGACGACCATGGCAGCGGCCTCACCATCTTTCGCGATCTCGCCGCCAAAGGCTCGGGCAAGGTCCGCGAGGAGGCGCTGCGCGCGCTGGTCGGCGACGCCGAGTCGACGTCGCTGTTCGAGCGCCTCGCCGCCGACAAGGACGAGGATGGGTCGATCCGCCATATCGCCATGACCAATCTCAGGAACGTGTCCGTAGAGCGGTTCGCGGAAGTGGCCCGCAAGGTCGTCCTCGACCATGACGACGACGACAAGCTGAGGGCCGCAGCGGTCTCGGCCATAGCCCATACGAGCGAGGTGGCGAAGGCAGTGGTGACGCCGCACTTCGCCAATGCCCTCGAATCGATCGCCTCGATAACGAAATCGCGAGCGCTCAAATCCTCGATCGGCCAGTTCGCGAGGCGGCTTCGCGGCGAGTAGCGGGGAGAGCGAAATGGCGGACGCGAGCGAGCGGCACGACGCGCCGGTCCGGTGCGTGGGAATGTCGCGGGCGGCGATGCTGAGTCACGACGCCGGCCATTTCGACGGCCTGTCGACGGTCGAGGCGGAGCGGCTTCGGGGCCGTATCCTCGCCGGCTTCGAGCGGGACGGCCTGCCCGACGATGCGCTTCACGCGCTTCGCGAGGAGCTGCGCACCAGCCTCAGCCCCGTCGTCCTGGCCGGGGCCGCGCGCGCGGTTCGGTCTCTCGAGCGTGTCGATGAGGAGATGCGTGCGCTGCTCGTCGAGGCATCCGGGCGGATCGAGCTGCGGGACGAATATGTGTCCTTCGATTCAGCCCCGCCGCTGACGGCGAGGGAGGAGATCGCGAGGACGCTGTCCGGGCTCGGCGCATCCCCCGGCGCCTGCTGCGGGAAGGCCCCGGCCCAGGCCCTGGTCGAAAGCCTGCCCTTCGAGCTTCGTCCGGAGGCGCTGGAAGCTGTGATCGTCGAGGACCAGTCGGGGAGGCGGTCGGCGCTGGTCCCGCTGCTCCGCGGGAGCACCAGCCTCGTCGCCTTCTTCTACACAAGGTGCATGAACCCGGCGAAATGCTCGCTGACGATGACCCGGCTCGCCGATCTCGTCCGCCGCTCCGGCGCGGGTGACCGATTCAACGTGCTCGCTTTCACCTATGACGGCCGCTTCGACACGCCGGCGCGGCTTCGCGCCTACGGCCTCGCCCGCGGCTTCGAGTTCGGCGAGAGTGCAAGGCTGGTCCGCTGCGCGTCGGGATGGCCGGCGGTTCGCGACTGCTTCCGGCTGCGGGTCGGCTATGGCGAATCGACGGTGAACGAGCATGCCCGCGAGCTGTTCGCGGTCGGCCCGGATCTTCGAGCGCTCGGGCTCGAGCCCGAATTGCTCGCCGATCCCGAGCGGCTGGAGCTCGTGTTGGCCGCCCGATCGGCCGGGAAGCGCGAAACAATTGAGACACTTCTCCGCGCTCCGCGACATCGCGCGGCAAAGCAAGGCGGCGAAATCGGCGCTCGCTGTTCGGCCGCACCTGCGGACGATTCAGGGGAGTAAGCGTAACATGTCCTGCATCGACACAAAGGTCGGTTGACCCGTCGGGCGCACGAGCGCGCCTCCCCATTTTTCGAACGGCAATCAGCGCTCCCCGCCCCCGGCGGCGGGAAGCGAACCCCCACGCCCGGATTAGGGCCAGTAACGAGGATGAGTAAAATGGCCATCATCAACGGAACCAACAAAGCCGACACGATCAACGGCACCGCGCAGGACGACCGCATCTTCGGCGACAACGGCAACGACGCTCTCTACGGCGGCGCCGGCAACGACTTTATCGACGGCGGCAACGGCAGCGACCTCATCTCGGGCGGCGCCGGCAATGACGAGATCGACGGCGGCAACGGTCAGGACACCCTGCTGCTCGCCGGCAACCGCTCCGACTATCGCTTCCTTGCCGGCCCGAACGGTTCGGTAATCATGCGCGACCTGCGCTCCGGAAGCCCCGACGGCACCGACAAGCTGTTCAACATGGAGCGGGTCGAGTTCGCCAACGGCACCTTCAAGCTCGACGACCTCATCTCGGTCAACGTCGCGCCGGTCGCGAAGAACGACGCCCTGACCCTCGCGGAGAATGCCGGCAAGACCGGGGTCACCGCGATCCTGCTCGCCAACGACAGCGACGCCGACGGCGACTCGCTCAAGGTCGCCTCGGTCCAGGGCGTTTCCGCCAAGGGCGCGATCGTGACCCTCGCCGCCGACGGCAAGGTGAGCTACGATTCCGGCTCGATCTTCGCCGACCTCGACACGGGCGAGAGTGCGACGGACAGCTTCACCTACACCGTGAGCGACGGCGCCGGCCATACCGCCACCGCGACCGCGACCGTGACGATCACCGGCATCACCCAGAATGCGGCGCCGGCGGCCGTCGCCGACAAGCTGCAGATGGCCGAGGATGCGGGCGCGACCGACGTCACCGCCATCTTGCTCGCCAACGACAGCGATCCGGACGGCGATCCAATCCAGGTGAGCTCGGTCCAGGCGGTTTCCGACAAGGGCGCCATCGTCACCGTCACCCATGACGGCCAGGTCGTCTACGATCCGGGCAAGATCTTCGTCGGCCTCGAGGACGGCCAGACCGCGACCGACAGGTTCAGCTACACGATCAGCGACGGCGCCGGCCACACCTCCACCGCGACGGCGACGGTGACGATCACCGGGGTGACGCCCGAGGCGCCGACGCCGGAGTTCGACGCCTATTATTTCGTCGCCGAGGACGGCACCAACGCCGGCGAGATGTTCGGATCGATCATCGAATCGTTCGGCTTCGACATCGTCGGCGTCGATTCCAGCCACGCCAAGGGCACGGTCCTGTTCGACCACGACGCCGGCATCCTCTCCTTCATCGCCGACGATCCGGGCAGCGACGCGCTCCTGCCCGACGGCCATGAGGAGACCTGGTTCACCGTCATCGGCGACAATGGCGAGAAGAAGGTGATCGGGATGGTCATCGAGGGCGTCAACGACGACATCGTCGCCGTCGACGATAAGGTGTCGGTCGGCGAAGGCCAGTCGACCGGCAACCTGTGGTCGACCCTGATCGCCAACGAGATCGACCCCGACGGCTGGGTCGATTCCGGCCGCGAGATCCTGTCGGTCGGCACCGCCGGCACCCAGGGCGTGGTGACGTTCGACGCCGCCACCCGCACCGTCAGCTACTCGGCGGCCGGGATCGACCTCGCGCCGGGCCAGACCCTGACCGACAGCTTCACCTATACGGTGGAGGACGGCTGGGGCTCCGAGGACATTGCGACCGTGACGGTGACCGTCACCGGAGCGGCCGACGGCAGCTTCGGAGTCGCGATGGCCTCGGCCTTCGCCGGCGCCGGCGAAGCGGCCTTCGCCGGCCTCGGCACGATGCCGCCGGCCGAGATGCTGGTCCAGGGCGCCCACATCGCCTGATCCCGCCGAGGGATGGGGACGGTCCTCCCATGCCGTCCCCGCTTGGAGGGGGGCTCGGACTTTTCCGCGGAAAGGTACGTGTCCCCCGAAAAGCTGCGAACGAACTTGAGGAGACAGAAATATGCAGACCGATCCTTCGCCCGCCCAGATCCTCCAGGTCGGGATGGGCTTCTGGGCCTCGAAGGCCCTGCTCAGCGCGGTCGAGCTCGGCCTCTTCACCGAGCTCGCCGGAGGCCCCAGGACCGGTCCGGAGCTGGAGCGGGCGCTGGGCCTCCACCCGCGCGGCACCTGGGATTTCCTCGACGCCCTGGTCGCGCTCGGCCTGCTCGGCCGTGAAGGGGACGGTCCCGGGGCCCGCTACGCCAACACGGCCGAGACCGCCCTCTACCTCGACCGCGCCAGCCCCCGCTATGTCGGCGGCATCCTGGAGATGTCGAATGCGCGGCTCTACCGCTTCTGGGCGGACCTCACGCCGGCCCTGAAGACCGGCGAGCCGCAGAACGAGGTCAGGCATTCGGGCAGGCCGATGTTCGACGAGCTCTACGCCGACCCGGCCCGGCTCGAGCAGTTCATGGACGCGATGCGCGGCGTTTCGATGGCCAATTTCGAGGCCTTTGCCGACAGGTTCGATTTCGCGCCCTACCGGAGCATGGCCGACGTCGGCGGCGCCACCGGTCAGCTCGCCGCCATCGTCGCCCGCCGCCACCCCCATCTCGACTGCGCCACCTACGACCTGCCGGTGGTGAAGCCGATCGCGGAGCGGCGCCTGCGCGAGGAAGGCCTCGACGGCCGCGTGGCCGCGAAGGAGATCGACTTCCTGACCGACGACTTCCCGCAGGCGGACCTGATCACGATGGGGATGATCCTCCACGACTGGAATCTCGACCACAAGAAAAGGCTGATCGCCAAGGCCTACCGGGCCCTTCCCGAAGGTGGCGCCCTGGTCGCGATCGAGAACCTCATCGACGACAAGCGCCGCGAGAACGCCTTCGGCCTGCTGATGTCGCTCAACATGCTGATCGAGTTCGGCGACGCCTTCGACTTCACCGGCGCCGACTTCGCCGGCTGGTGCAAGGAGGCGGGGTTCAGGCGCTGCGAGGTGCTGCCGCTGGCGGGGCCGGCGAGCGCGGCGATCGCGTATAAATAGCGGGAGCGTCGCTAGGAACCGCCGACCAGGAAGATCTCGCCGTCGGCAAAGTCGACGATGTAGAGGTTCCCGGCCGAATCCTCGCCGAACGAGACGGGTTGGTTGAACGCGCCCACGTCCGGCGCGAAGTCGTCGTTGCGGCGCTCGTAGCGGCTGGCGGGGAGGACCTGGCCCTGCACCAGCTGGTCGGCGGGGACGCTCCACATGTTGCGGCTGACGGAGTCGGTGAAGATGTAGCGGCCGCGCAGCGCCTGCGCCGGGCCGCGATAGACGTAGCCGCCGGTGATGGAATTGCCCTGGCGCGGACCGTTGCCGTGGAAATATTCGCTGACGGGCTCGGTCAGGCCGGCGGGCGCGGTGCCGGCGAAGGCGCGGGTGCCCTCGCGGAAGTTCCAGCCGAAGTTGAGGCCCGGGGTGGTGGTGCGGAGCAGATCGATCTCCTCGACCGAGTCCTGCCCGACATCCCCGATCAGCATGGCGTCGCCGAAGAAGGAAGCGCGGAACGGGTTGCGCAGGCCGTAAGCGAAGACCTCGCGCGCGCCGCCGCCGTTGAAGAAGGGATTGCCGCCATGGGCGATCCAGGAACGGCCGGGCGAGGCGCCGGCGAACGGATCGGGGTTGCGGGTCAGGCGGAGGATCTTGCCGAGCAGCGAATTGGTGTTCTGCGAATTGCCCGCCGGGTCGCCGGCGCCGCCGCCGTCGCCGGTGGCGATGTAGAGATTGCCGTCCGGCCCGAAGCCGAGCCAGCCGCCATTATGGTTGTTGTTCTGGCTGTGCTCGATGCGAAGCAGCACTTCGATGCTGCGCGGGTCGCCGACCCCGCCGGCGCCGCGCCGGTAGCGCCTGATCTCGATGTCGCCGTCGCCGACGGTGAGGTAGACGAAGAGGTCGCCGCTCGCCGCATAATCGGGCGCGGCGGCGACTCCGAGCAGGCCGCGCTCGCCGTCGGTGCTGAAATCGGGGAGCTGGCCGCCGCCGATCGGGTCGGACCGGGTCGACACGTCCAGGAACAAGGTCCGGCCGCCGGTCGCCGGGTCGAGCAGCGAGATCCTCCCGCCGCGCTCGGCGACGAAGACTCGGGAATCGCCGGGGACGGCGGCGACGTAGACGGGCTGGTCGAAGCCGCCGGCGACCCGGCGCACGGCGATGCCCTCGCGGTCGTTGGTCACCGTCACCTCGAGCAGAAGGGTCCGGCTGGCCTGGCCGTCGCTGACCGCGATCTCGACGAGATAGACATTGTTGCCGTCGGCATCCGCCGGAACCTCGAAATCGGGCGCCGCGACGAAGCGCAGCGCTCCGCCGGCGGAGATGGCGAAGCGGGCCGCGTCGGCACCCCCGGCGATGCTGAAGACGAGCGGGCCGCCCTCGGGATCGGTCGCCGTCGCCTGATAGGCGTCGGCCCGGTTCTCGACCACGCTCACCGCCGCCGCCGAGGTGAAGCTGGGCGCCTGGTTGGGCGCCGGCGGCGGCGGGGGTGCGCCGCCTCCGCCACCCCCGCAGGCCGACAGGATGACGAGAGTCGCGAGAGCGGCGTTGCGGCCCATGATCAAACCCCTACCCGGCGGACCCCGAAAGAAAAGTCCCCGTTTACCGCCGCTTGGCAATTTGGAGGGCGCTCCGAGGGCTGTCAAACGGATGTTGGGCGAATTCTACATCGCGAAACTGGCCTTCTTGTTCGACCGAAGGAATGAGACCATTTCGTCGTAGCACAGCTCCTCCATTTCGCGCATCGCCTCCAGCGCTTTCGCCGTTGAGCGGGCGCCGTCGAACCGGCCGAGGATGTTGCGGACCGAGTCCCGAAAGGCCCGGTAGCGCTCGACCTCGGCGCCGGGGCGCAGACCCTCGTCGAGCGTCCGTATCGCAAGCGCGAGGATCGCCAGCCAGAGGCCGGCGATGTGGAGCCATGCGATCGGAGCGCCTTCCCAGCCGCCGAAGATCGCGACCGCGAGGACCAGATGCAAAAGGACGGCAAGGAGGATGGCGCCCCCGGCGGCGGTGCGGGCGGCGCGCAACTGATCGGCCGGATGCGGGGAAATCCAGCTGCCGGTCTCGGTCAGCTTGTCTTGCGCGAAGCTGCACTGGCCCAGGAAGCGCAAGTCCCGATACGCTTCGCGGTGCTGCTGCTCCGCACCGACCGAGCTGGCCGGGGGAATGGCGGACTGACCAGCCCGTCGCACGATCCAGCGATCCGGGGCCGTCACACCGAGGGCCTCCTCGCGGATGGCGAGGTCGAAACGTGCCTCGCGCTCGGTGTCGAGTATATGGGCGAGCCGACTGAAGGCCACGCCGCGAACGGTCTCGAAATGGCTCCAATCGCCGGTCGCCGCCGCTTCGGCGATTTCGGGCGCGAATACGATCTGGGTCTGGAAAAAGAACTGGCGCAACCGCTCCGATTCATAACGGAGCAGCAGCCAGCGTTTCTTGCGGCTCGAATGCATGACTCCGAAACCGCCGATCAACGCCCCCGCGAGCCCGGCGAGGGTCGCCAGGCCGGCCCAGACGGTGGCGCCGTGCCAATGCTCCGTCAGATGCGCGGTCGAAGCCGCGACGAGGGCGAAGGCGACGAGCAGGATGGACAGCGCGCCCAGCCGCCGACTGCTCGCCTTCATCCGCTTGGCAACCTGGTCCGCCGCCTTGAAACGGTCCCGCAATTCCTTGTGGTCAAGACCCCGAAAGACGGCGGGATAGGCGGCCAAAGCGACCTTGCGATCTTCGTCGCTCAACAGCAGGTCGTGATTGTAGCGGAATTCGGTCACGCCCCCGTCTTTCCCTCAGTGGAAGCAGTCCAGCTTAGGGACGGCAAAGCGCGCGTCAATACCGCCGTCAAGGCCGACATGTTTGATGCAAATCGGGAGATACTTGCTCCGACGCCGATATTCTACAACTCTAGAAGCTTTGCGACTGACTGATTCGGGGGGAAACATGCTCGTCATTGGAAACTTCAGTGATACTCGTCGGATCAAGCCTGCGGAGGGCGACTCCGAACGGACTGAAGAGCCAAACGAATCCGGCGGCGATCTGCACCTGGTCCAGATTCCGCAATATCATACAGGTCACCTCGGCTTTGTGCCCAAGAAGACGGTCCTGCTGACCGGTCCCCTCCCGCAGGACGACCTACGGGGTCCGGAACGGCGTACGTGCGAAGTCGTCGTCACTCCCCACACGATCAGCCGCGAGATCCTGAAAGTCAGCTGCACTTTCCATGAAGGCAAGCATGTCCTTGAGCGCCTCGTTGAGCTGCTTACTCACCTTAACGTGAACATTATCGCCTTGGAGAGCGCATCCATATTCGAGTCAAAATACCACATCGTTCACTTGGTCCTGGACATGTCCAGAAGCATTTTGAGCTATAAGCAGATGAGCGATGGTGAGCGTTCCAAGTTCATCGACATTCTGCCCAATCTTCGTATCACCAACCGGCGCGGGCTTGAGCTATTTCTATATATTGTCGTGTGGTGCCACGAGATACTCCGATGGAAGGAGGGTCCCGGTTCGTTGGGGCGGCACCTGCCGCAGATTTTCGTATCAGAATTTGACGAATATGAGTGGACGGGCGAGGCGGTGCGGCCTGCGATCGATCGGAAGAAAGTAACTTACCGAGGCCATTTCGCGACTTTATCGACCTCCGAGGAGGTCGCTTCCAAGCAACGATCGAGTCCCCGCGAGACGTTCTTCAAGCTTCCTAAGGCACGCGGAAAGCGCGTCGAAACGCTTCTCGGTATCAATGCCGGCGAACAGCTGGATTATCTTCTTCTCTCGGATACGGACTCTCGAAGCCTGCGCATACAATTCTTCCAAAGCGAACATCGCGATCAAATCTTCGAGCTTGGTTTCAAGCACAAAAATGAAATCGGAGCGCTGTACGCAATCCTGCGGACGGTTGCCAACGCCAACTTCAACGTACTCAGCTGCCTCATTCGCGAGGTAAGGGATTATGAGAATGTTTGGGAAGCGGTCCTTGAATATCAGGGGCCAAAAAGAACCTCGAACGGAGTTGGTAAGGCGGATCCTAGGAAAATCATGAAGAAGCTGCTCGCTAAGTCGGTCGGAGGTGTAGCGAAACTCAAAATGTGCATGTCACCCTATGAAGTCGGAATCTTCATTCCTACCCATCTCCCTGAGGCTTATAAGTACATCCAGAATGATATTGACATCGGCTGGAAATACTGCGTCGAACTGGGCGGAACGACGAGTGGAGACAAGCCGCTGAAGCCACATCTGGAATGGCCTGACAAGCGTGGGCCGGTGGAACAGGACTGGCTGATTACCTACGCACGAGAAATGCTTTTCAAGGACCCGAAGATCTTCATTTCCTGTTCATCGCATGAAGACGCGAAAAAATATCGTGTATACTTGAAAGAAAAGCTTGACAACCGGGGGTGGGAAGTCAGCATCTATGAGGATCTCGCGAAGATGGACTTAACATACGGTGAGGCCAAGCGGCTGATCGCCGATGCGGATTATCTGGTCGGCATATGGCTGCCCGAGGAAACGGATGCAGGGGCGAAGCCTGAGCCGGCGGCTGGCCCGCTGGGCGCGACGAAGGCGTCGAAGACAGCCCGGCCCAACGGGAAGGCCGATCCTTCGGATGCGGAAAAGGCCGCTCTCAAGGGCACGGCGAAGCTCTCCCCCTGGATGCATTTCGAAATGGGGCTCGCCGTCGCGTACGACCGCGAATTCAAGATTCTTGCGAGCAGCCGCCTTGACACCACCGGCGTCGTCCGCCGGATTGCAGGCGA
>JAXDPG010000356.1:0-3095 GCA_034668485.1 Sphingomonadales bacterium | reverse complement strand
AGCCGCATGCAATGGTGAATCCGGCCAGGTCCAAGGCGGCCCTGGGCAATCTCGAAGCCGCGCCCCTCGCCAAGCAGCATGCTCGACGCGGGGATGCGGACGTCTTTGAGCTCGATCTCCATGTGGCCGTGGGGGGCGTCGTCATAGCCGTAGACGGTGAGCGCTCGTTCGACCGTCACGCCGGGGGCATCCAAAGGCATCAGCACCATCGATTGCTGGCGGTGCTTGTCGGCCGATGTGTCGGTCTTGCCCATGACGATGGCGACCTTGCAACGCGGATCGCCCGCTCCGCTCGACCACCATTTGCGGCCGTTCAGCACATATTCGTCGCCCTCGCGGCGGATCTCGCACTGGATGTTGGTCGCGTCGGACGAGGCGACGGCGGGCTCGGTCATCAAAAAGGCGGAGCGGATCTCGCCGTTCATCAGCGGCCTCAGCCACTGCTCCTTTTGCTCGAGCGTTCCGTAGCGGTGGAACACCTCCATGTTGCCGGTGTCGGGCGCGGAGCAGTTGAACACTTCCGAGGCCCAGCCGATCCGTCCCATCTCTTCGGCGCACAGCGCATATTCGAGGTTGGTGAGCTGGGTGCCCTCGAACTCGAAGCTCTCGTCGACGTGGCGCAGCGCCTGGCCCGGCGGCATGAACAGGTTCCACAGGCCCGCGGCTCTCGCCTCTGGCTTCAGCGCCTCGATCACTTCGATCGGCTGCCAGCGGTCGCCGGCGTTGAGCTGGGTCTTGTAATCCTTGTTCCTCGGTCGAATCCGAGTCTCGATAAAATCGCGTACCCGGTCGCGGTAAAAAGCCTGCCGTTCCGTAAGGTCGAAGTCCATCCGGCCGGATCCTTAAGCTGGGTTGGTCGA
The DNA here is from genome assembly GCA_034668485.1 of Sphingomonadales bacterium. Lineage (GTDB taxonomy): Bacteria > Pseudomonadota > Alphaproteobacteria > Sphingomonadales > Sphingomonadaceae > Allosphingosinicella. The sequence goes on along the minus strand of JAXDPG010000356.1, from coordinate 2,235 downwards.
ACCCCGCTGCCAGAAACCGCGGTTTCGCGCCAGTGGAACAGCGCCGCTGAGCCGACGTTACGGCCCCGTGCCGAGCGTCTCCCCCAATTTCCTGCTGCTCACCCGCATCGGCTTCGCCGCGCGCGGGCTGCTCTATCTGCTGGTCGGCTTCCTGGCGCTGAGGCTGGGGCGGATCGAGGAGGCGGGCGGGGCGATGCGCTGGCTGCGCGGCCAGGCCGGCGGAATGGTGCTGGGAGCGCTTGCCTTCGGCTTCGCCGCCTACGGCGCGTGGCGGCTGTTCGACGCCCTTCTCGATACGCAGCATAAAGGGCGCGACCTCAAGGGCGCGATCAAGCGGCTGGCCGGGGGCGGCAGCGGGCTCATCCATCTCGGTCTCGCTTATTCGGCGGTGAAGCTTGCGCTGGGCGGCTCGGCGAGCGGCAACGCCAGCGACCGCGCCGAGGGCGGGGCGGCGATGGCGATGAGAATCCCGGGCGGCGAGGCCTTGCTCTGGGCGGCGGCGGCGATCCTCGCGATCGCGGCCATCGCCCAGTTCGGGATCGCGGTCCGGCGAAGCTATTGCAAGCATCTCACCGCCGAGGCGCGGAACCGCTGGTGGGCGGTGGCGGCCGGCTCCGGAGGGCATGCGGCGCGGGGCGCCATCTTCCTCTTCGCAGCCTGGCTGGCGCTCCGCGCCGGGCTCGACCATGAAGCGGCGGAGGCCGGGGCGCTCGGCGACGCGCTTCGGACGATGCCGGGAGCGCTTCGAGTCGCCGTGGCGGCGGGCCTGTGCCTGTTCGGCGCCTACAGCCTGATCGAGGCGCGCTACCGGATCATCCCCGAACCGAGGGTCAAGCGCCGGGTCGCGGACGCTCTCGCGTGAGCCACCGCGACGGCATCTTCCCGACCTTCTTCCTGTCGGGCTTCGAATGCTCGACCTTCGACTGGCACGAGCGCGGCCGGCGCGATCTGTGCGAGGAGACCCAGCACCGGGCCCATGCCGACGAGGATTACCGGATGCTTCGCGAGCTCGGCATCGCGGTGGCCAGGGAGGGGATACCCTGGCCCCTGGTCGACCGGGGTGGAGGCGATTACGATTTCTCCTATATCGACCCCTTCCTCGAGGCGCAGCGGCGCTATTCGATCCTGCCGATCTGGGACCTTTGTCATTACGGCTATCCCGATGGGCTCGACCCGTTCGGCGAGGCGTTCGTCCCGCGCTTCGTCGCTTATGCCCGGGCCGCGGCTCGCTACGTGGCGGAGCGCGCGCATCACGGGCCGCTTTTCTTCACGCCCACCAACGAGCCGACCTTCTTCGGCTATATGGCCGGCGAATGGGGCTGGGCGGCGCCGTTCGGCAAGGACCGCGACACGCGTCGCCGACTCACCCTCGCCCTCGCCCGCGCCGACATCGCGGCGGTGAAGGCGATCCGGGAGCACTTCCCCGACGCGCGGATGGTCCATATCGATCCGCTCATCTGGGTGGTGCCGCCGAGGGACCGGCCGGACCTGGCCGAGGCGGCGCACCGCGAATCCTATGACGACGCCTATCTCGCCTGGGACGCCATCTCGGGCCGCCGCTTCCCCGAGCTCGGCGGGTCGCCCGAGACGATCGATGTTATCGGCTTCAACAATTACAGCTTCGGCCAGATGGAATATCGCGAGCACGGGCCGCACGCCGCGCTGGAGCCCGGCGACGACCGCATCCGGCCCCTGTGCGACCTGATCGAGGAGGGCTGGAAACCCTATGGCCGCCCCTGCATCGTCGCCGAGACGTCGGGCCTCAAGGGCGGACGGCCGGACTGGCTGAACGACGTCGTCGCCGAGGGCCTGGCGGCCGTGAACCGCGGAGTCGACCTCCAGGGCATCTGCCTGTTCCCGGCCGTCGACATGCCCGACTGGGGCACCCTCCGGTGCCGTCCGCGAGGACGTCGGGATCGCCGACCTCATGGCCCTGCTCTCGGGCCTCCTGCTCGCCCTGCGAGCCCCGTCCAACGACGCGGCGAACCCCGAGCGCGCCCTCGCCGTACTGCGCGACGGTCTGCGCGCCCACCCGGACCAGCCTGGGTGAGGACCGCGGCCGGACTACTTACGGAGCGCGCCGAAGAACGCGCGGAGGTCGGTGGCGAGGAGCTCGGGTTCCTCCAGCGGCATGAAGTGGCCGCCCACGGTCGGGCCACGCCAGTGCCGCAGGTCGGGGTAGCCACGCTCGGCGAACGTCCTCGGCATGTCGCGGAAGACCGGTTCGGCGCTCAT
>JAXDPG010000355.1:0-16833 GCA_034668485.1 Sphingomonadales bacterium | reverse complement strand
GGGACGGCTCAACGTCGCCAGGCTTATCGACTACGATCTCGGCCTCTACGCGGCGCCCGCTTACCTGCGCGACTCGCCCGACATCGCCTCGTCGGAGGATCTCTCGCGCCATCGCTTCGTCAGCTATATCGGCGAGCTGCTCCATTTCCCCGAGCTCGATTTCCTCCAGCATGTCGCGCCGGGCGGGACGACCTCGGTCGAGAGCAGCAACCTCGTCGCCCAGTTGCGGGCGACCCTGGCCGGCGCCGGGCTGTGCGTGCTCCCCGCCTTCATCGCCGGCGAGGAGGACGGGCTGGTGCGGGTGCTGCCCGAGGAGATCAGCCTGACCCGTTCGCTGTGGCTGACCGTCCACCAGGACCTGGCCGAGCTGGCAAGGGTGCGCGCCGCGGTCGATTTCATCCGGGGCGAGGTCGAGAGAGCGAAGGCGCTGTTCAAGCTGTGAATCCCCTCTCCCGTCCTTCACGGGAGAGGAGGGGCCCAAGCGAAGCTTGGGAGGTGAGGGTCTGTAGCAATGAGTCAGCAAGACCCTCACCTCCACCGCTTGCGGCGGTGGCCCTCCTCTCCCGCGAAGAGCGGGAGAGGGCTTACTTACATCAGCGCCCGGTAGAGGCCGTAGCCGCTGCTCGCGGTCAGAACCACGCCGACGAAGGCGAGCAGGCGGTCGGCGTCGACCTTCTTGGCGATCCAGGCGCCGAACGGGGCGGCGAGGACTCCGCCGATCAGCAGGCCCGACGTGGCGACCGTGAACGCCTTCCAGCCCAGGGCGGCGATGAAGGTCGCCGAGATGGTGACGGTGAGGAAGAATTCGGCGGTGTTGACGGTGCCGATCGTCTTCCTCGGGCTCGAGCCCTGGACGAGCAGGTTCGAGGTCACCACCGCGCCCCAGCCGCCGCCGCCGGCGGCGTCGAGGAAGCCGCCGAACAGCCCGAGCGGTTCGACCACCTTCGGCTCGCGCTCGTTGTGGCGGTGCATGACGCCCCGGTAGAGCAGATAGAGGCCGAGCGCGGTCAGATAGGTGAGCACGATCGGCTTGGCGACGGCGGCGTCGACCTGGGTGAGCACATAGGCGCCGAGCACCCCGCCGATCACTCCGGGCACGGCGATCCGGAAGAACAGCCGCCAGTCCACGTTGCGGTGGAGGACGTGGCTGATCCCGGAGACGGCGGTGGTGAAGGTCTCCGCCGTATGGACTCCGGCTGAGGCGGCGGCGGGCGGAACGCCCATGCTGATCAGCAAGGTCGAGGAGATCTGGCCGAACGCCATGCCGAGCGCGCCGTCGACAAGCTGCGCGGCGAAGCCGATGGCGATGAAGGGCAGGAGATCGAGCAGCCCAACGCCCCCAAGGTCGAACATGTCAGGCTCCCGCGTCGAGTCCCTGCCGATGTGCTTGGCCGCGGGCCGTTCGCGCAAGGCAAAAAGCATCCGGTAACGGAATTTTGGCGCTCGGCTGGCATTTTCCTGCGACCGGCCCTATTTTGGCGGCACCGAGCGGAGTGGGAGTGGCTATGCTGGCGGGCCTTGTCGCCTATCTCGATTCAGTGAAGGCACGCGATCCCGCCCCCCGCAGCCGCTGGGAGGTCCTCCTGTATCCGGGCGTCTGGGCGCTCGCCTTCCATCGCCTCGCCCACTGGCTGTACAAGGGCGAGCTCTATTTCCTCGCCCGCTTCGTCAATCATCTCGGCCGCTTCCTGACCGCGATCGACATCCATCCGGGCGCTTCGATCGGCGCCAATTTCTTCATCGACCACGGCTTCGTCGTGATCGGCGAGACCGCGACGATCGGCGACGACGTCACCATCTACCAGAACGTCACCCTGGGAGGCACCAACCCGACCAGCGGCGAAGCGGGCAACCGCCACCCGAGGATCGGCAACGGCGTCATCATCGGCTCTGGCGCCCAGGTGCTGGGGCCGATCATGGTCGGCCACCGAGCCCGCATCGGCGCCAATGCGGTGGTCACCAAGGACGTGCCCGAAGGCGCGACCATGGTCGGCATCCCGGCGCGCTCGACCCTGGTCAGCGCCGAGCAGAGCAGCTCGGCCCATTTCCTTCCCTACGGCACGGTCTGCACCGAGCAGTTCGATCCGGCGACGCAGAAGCTCGAACTGCTCCAGTGTGAGGTCGAGCAGCTGCGGCGGCGCGTGGCGGAGCTGATCGAGGAGCAGGGCGGCCAGCCCAAGACGAGAAAGGAGCGCGGCCGCGCCTGATGGGCCAGATCCTCCCTTTTCCGGGTTCCTCATCGCCGCAGATCGGCTTCACCCGGGCCGAGTTGAAGCGGATCATCGACCTCTACGGACGGATGGTCGCGGCGGGGCTGTGGCGCGATTATGCGGTCGAGTTCGGCCGCGACGGCGCTGCCTTCTGGGCCTTCCGCCGAACCGCCGAGCGGCCCGAATATAAGATCGAGAAACGGCCGTCGCGGCGCAACCAGGGCATGTGGTCGCTGGTCAACGAGGCCGGCGTCGTCGTCCGCCGCGGCGACGAGCTCGGTCCGGTGCTGGCACCGCTCGAGCGGCGGCTGCTGAAGGTGGTCAACGGCTAGCAAGCTTCGGCTCGGCCGTGCCGGTGGCGGTTTGACGGCGATGCGCTAGGGTGGCGCTTCCGCGGGGGGCCATCCGATGAAACTGTGTCTTGCCGCCTGCCTGCTCGCCGTCTCGCCATCGACGCTCGTGGCGCGGGACCGCGAGCCGATCCTCGACATGCACCTGCACGCCCTCCATGCCGACGAGCAGGGCCCGCCGCCGCTCGCCATGTGCACGCCCATCGTCCAGATGCCGGTCTGGGACCAGCGAGGTGCTTATGCCGACGCCTTCCTGGAGCGGCTGAAACACCCGCCTTGCCCCGATCCGGTCTGGTCGCCCGTAACCGATGAAGCGCTGATGCGGGAGACCCTCGCGGCACTCGACAAGCTCAACATCATCGCGGCCTTTCCTTTCAGAGGACCAGAAGCGCGACATCCTCTACAACAACGCCGCCCGCTTCCTGCGCCTGACGCCGGCGCAGATCGCCGCCCATCGCGAGCTCGGGAAAGGCGCGGCTCGCTGAACACGGGCAACCCCTCCCCGCACCGCGGGGAGGGAGGAATGCCTCAGGCGGCGGCCGCGAGCGGCGCTGCGCGGTCCAGCACCGGCAGGCGCTCCTGCAGCGCCGGCGGCAGCGGCCGGACGATCGAGCGGCGCACCCCGTGCCAGAAAGCCGAGAGCAGCAGCAGGCCGGAGCCGATCACGAAGGCGGCCAGCGCGATGTTCAATTCGACCGCCCCGAACTCGCGGAACAAGCTGATCAGGGCGAACAGCACGTAGGCCAAGGCCGAGACGAGCAGGGCCCGCCGGTCGATGGCCAGCGCGGTGATTCCGAGCAGCACGTAGACCCCGAGCACGACCAAAGCCTCGCCGATGCTGGCGTCGCCGTCGGTAAGCCCGAGCAGCGAGAAGATCGGGTGGACGATCATCGGCGCCGCCAGCAGGTGCAGCCAGAAGGCGACGTCGGAACGGCGGGTCTGGCGGGCGCGGTCGGACGAATCCCACCACATCGCGAACAGGAAGACGCCGAGGCCGAGCACCAGGCCGCTGCCCAGCATCACGTTCTCGAGCTGGGGCGTGTCGCCGACCGCGTAGGCGATCAGCGCCATGACCACGCCGACGACGGTCACCGCGCCGGCGGCGACGGTGATCGGCACCCGGAAACGCCTCCAGTGCAGCCAGGTCGCGCCGGCCGCGACCGCCGCCGAGGCGGCGACGACGAGGGCGATGGCGGGCTCGTTATTCTCGAAATTCGACTCGCCGAGGGCGAGCACGAGCGTGGCGAAGGCGGTGAGCAGGACGCCGCCGGTGAAGGCGAGCAGAAGGAGGATGCTGGGCAGCGCCATGCGCCTTTTCCGGGTGAAGAATTCGGCCAGGCCCCAGGCGGTGCCGGCGACCAGCAGGCCGGCGAAGGGCGAGGGTCCGTCGCCGTCGATATTGGCGCCCATCGAATTGCCGATCCAGCCGACCGCGAACAGCAGGATCGCCGCGGCGATGCTGACGAAAATGTCATTGAAGCCGGTGATCAGCCGGAAATGCTCCTCATCGACCGGCGAGCTGAGCGCCCGGCTGTCCATATAGGCGCGCAGGCTCGAGGCGGCGTCGGGGCTCAAGGCCCCCGCCGCGACCGCCGAGTCCAGATCGCTGTCGCTGTACATGTGATTCTCCTCCCAGGATCGGAGGTTTCTAGCACAGGTGTATTAGTGTGGCAATACGGTAAGCGTCCGCGACAAGACAAATGGTGCCGACGCCAATTAATTTTGAAGCGTCTTCAGGATCGTCATCGCCTGCTCGGCGCCGGACTGGGGCACGGTTTCCATCGTCCGGTCGGCGATCCGGTCCCAGTTCGCCGCCACCTCCTCGACCGTCCGGCGCCCTTCCGGCAGGGCGTAGCCCGGGGTCAGGGTGACGTAGGCGGCCTGGACCACGCCCGCCCCGGCGCCGACGATCGCGCCCGAGGGGCCGTCTTCCGAGACGAGGTAGAGCGCGGCCGGGACGACATTGTCGGGGTTGAACAGGCCGAGCATCTCGGGCGGGAAGATGTCCTCGGTCATCCGGGTCGCGGCGGTCGGGGCGATGGTGTTGACCCTTATGCCATATTTGGCGCCTTCGAGATGGAGCGTCTTCGCCAGGCCGACCAGGCCCATCTTCGCTGCGCCGTAATTGGCCTGGCCGAAATTGCCGTAGAGACCGGTCGAGCTCGCCGTCATCAGGATGCGCCCATAGGCCTGCTCGCGCATCGTCTCCCACACCGCCTTGGTGCAGATCGCCGAACCGGTCAGGTGGACGTCGACGACCGCCCGGAAATCCTCGACGCTCATCTTGGCGAAGCTCTTGTCGCGCAGGATGCCGGCATTGTTGATCAGGATATGGACCGAGCCCCAGCGTTCCTTCGCCCACGCGACCATCGCCTCGACCTGCTCCGCATCGCTGACGCTGGCGCCGTTCGCCGTCGCCTCGCCGCCGGCGGCCGCGATCTCCGCGACCACCTTCTCGGCCGCGTCCGAGCTGCCCGAGCCGTCGCGGGCGCCGCCGAGGTCGTTCACAACCACCCTTGCGCCGCGCCGGGCGAGCTCGAGCGCGTAGGCGCGCCCGAGGCCGCCGCCGGCACCGGTGACGATGGCGACTCGGCCTTCGAAGCTGACAGTCATGGAACCTCCCGCTCTAGCGTGAAGGGCGGCTCATGGCAGATTGGAGCGGACGAGGACAATGGGGGGCGCCGCCGCGGCGCGCCCCGGTCCGGCGCTCAGCGGGCGCGGCCCCGCTCGTAGGTCTGAGTGCAATGGTCGGTGACCGTCCGGGTGCAGGGCGGCAGCGGACCGGCGCTGCCCATGGTCGGCGCCGGACCCATGGCCGGCGGCGGCGTCCCGGCCGGCACCGTCTGCGCCGGCTGGTTGTAACCCGCTGGCGCGCTCGCCGGCGCCGAGATGACGGCAATGCCGCGGGCGTCCCGCTCGGGCGCGCTGTTGTCCGGAGCCACGGTCGGGCCGGTCGCGGCCATCGTGGTCGTGGTTTCGGTATCCGTCGTCTGAGCGGCGGCGGCGCCCCCGAGCATCAGCGCGGCAGCCATCAAGATCAGCTTCATTAGAGCATCCTTCCCTGGACGAGCGGCCGCGACGGCGCGGCCGCACGGCCCCTAAACGAGGCCGAAACGATTTTTCTCCCTGATGCTCCAGCGGAGGCCGGGCCCGGAGAAAGGGGGGCTGGGTCCCGGCCTTCGCCGGGACTCAGGCGTTACCGGCGGCGGCCCCGCTCGTAGGCCTGGACGCAATGGTCGGTAACGGTCTTCGAGCAGCGCGGCGGAGTCGCCGTGCTCGCGGCGCTGCCGCTGCCGGCGTCGCAGGTCGGATAGCCGGTCGTTCCGGCATTGTAGCCGGCCGGCGTGCAGGCCTGGCCGTCGGGATCGGTGCCCTGCTGGGTGACTCCGTGCGGGCCGCTGGCCTGCGACGGATCGTCGACCGTGTTGCCGGTCTGCGCGAAAGCCGCGGTGCCGAGCGTCAGGGCCGCGGCGAAGATGATGATTTTCATGTGATACAGTCCTCCTTGGACACGAAAGCGGCCGCGCCTACTCCGACGGCCCCCCTCTAAACGAGGCCGAAACGGTTTTTCTCCCATATTGCGTCCACGAGTGGGACAGTCCGGCTCGGCCCGTCTCGCCATTGGGCCGCTTTACCCTTATGAAAGAGGCTTGGCCTAGATGCGGACGCGATGAACGAACGAAGCGACATGGCAGGCGAGGAAGGCGGCGCTCGACCGAGCCGCCGGGTCGTGCTGGCGCTCGGCGCGGCCGCGGCCTCGACGGTGGTCACGATCCGGCCCGCGCTGGCCCAGACAGCGGGCTCGGTCCTCAATTGCGAAATCCCCGTCCCGGCCCCGCAGACGGGCGCCGGCAATTTCATCGCGGCCGACGGGACGCTCGTCCCGGCCGGGACTCCGGGCGCGTATCCGCCGCTGGCCCGGCCGCTGAAGGGCGAGGAAGTGAAGGCGATGCTGAACGGCGGCGGCGCTCCCGCCGGAATCGATAGCGAAGCGGCCCAGGCCTATGCCAACTATATTCGCCGTCTGCAGGCGGGGATGAGCGGCTTCACCTGCTACGCCTCGCTGCAGATGCCGCGCTGAGCCGCGGGGCGGCCGCGATGGCCGCGTCGCTCTACGCCGCCGACCCGCCCAAGACGGTCCGAACGGTCGAGCTCGAAGGGCTGACCCTCCTCTACCATTGTCGCTCCGGGCTGACCCACATCCTCGCGCCGCCCGCGCCTCAGATCCTCGCGGCCCTTGCCGCCGGCCCCGCCACCGCCGCCGGGATCGTCGACCGGATCGGCGCCGATTTCGAGCTCGAGGCCGAGAATCCCGCCGCCGCCATCGAGGCGCGCCTTGCCGAGCTGGAAGCCGCCGGGCTCGTCTGGCGCGCATGAGGCACGTCTTTTGCCTCCGGGTCGGACCCGTCTCCTTCCGGATCGGGTCGCAATGGCGCGGCCCGGTCGCCGCGCTGCGCCGGCTCTATGCCGGCTACCCCGAGGCGGGCGGTCTGTGCGACTTCACGGTCCGGCTCGAAGCGGAGCGCTTCTGGCGCCGCTGGGCGAGGCCGTCGGTGGCGATCCGGGGCGACTATGTCCTTCCCGACGCCGCACCCCTGCCGCTGGCGCAGGGGCTGCTCGCCGCCGAAATGGGCATGAACCTGCAGATGGCGCTCGGCCAGAAGAGCTTCCTGCTGCTGCACGCCGCGAGCGTCGAGAAGGAGGGCCGGGCGCTGCTGATGACCGGCCATTCCGGGGCTGGGAAATCGACCCTTGCCGCCCTGCTCGGTGAGCGCGGCTGGCGCTTCATGGGCGACGAGTTCGCTTTGCTTGGCCTCGACGACGGCCTCCTCCACCCCTTCCCGCGCGCGGTCAGCCTGAAGAACGAATCGCTCGGGCTGTTCGACGGCATTGACCCGGGCCGTCTCGGCCCGGTTCTCGAAGGCACGCCCAAGGGTCGGATCCGCCACCTGCGCCCCAATGCCGAGGCGGTGGCCCGGATGGGCGAGCCGGCGCGGCCGGTGCTGATCCTCTTCCCGCGCTTCGGCCGCGACCTCGAACCGGCGGTGCGCGAGGTCGGCCCGGCCGAAGCCTTCATGCGGCTGACCCAGGCCTCGACCAACTATGTCGCGCTCGGCGAGCGCGGCTTCGACGCGCTCACCGCGCTCGTCGGGACGGTGCCGGCCAAGGCGATCGACTATGCCGATGCCGCCCAGGCGGAGGCGCTCGCCGACGATCTGTGGCGGCGCGCATGAACGACGCCCGGCCCCTCGTCCGGCTGCTCGCCGATCCCGCGGCCGCCACGGATGTTCGCGACTGGACGTCGCTGATCGCGCTCGCCCGCGCCGAGTCGCTGATCGGCAGCCTCGCCTGGCGGCTCGACGGCCTCGGCCTGCCGCCGGCGGTCGAGGCGCTGCTCGCGGCGGCCCGGCGCGACGGCGAGACGGCCCGGGTCCAGGCCCTGTGGGAGGCGGAGATGGCGCGGCGGGCGCTGGCGCCATTGGGCGTGCCGGTCGTGCTGCTCAAGGGCACCGCTTATGTGGCGGCGGGGCTCGAGGCGGGCCGCGGCCGCTCGATCGGCGATCTCGACATCCTCGTGCCCAGGGACTCGCTTGCCGAGGTCGAGCGCGCCCTGCTCGCCGCCGGCTGGGAATGGGTGAAGGAGGATTCCTACGACGATCAATATTATCGCCGCTGGATGCACGAATTGCCGCCGCTCATCCACCGCGAGCGCGACCGGATGATCGACGTCCATCACACGATCCTGCCGCTGACCGCCCGGCCGAAGCCCGACATGGCGGCGATGCTCGAGGCTCGGGTGCCGCTCGAAGACGGCCTCTTCACCCTGTCGCCGGAGGACATGATCGTCCACGCCGCGGCGCATCTGTTCGCCGACGGCGACCTGGCGGGGGGGCTGCGCAACCTGTGGGACATCGACCGGCTGCTTCGCGAATTCGGGGAACGGGATTCGGACTTCGAGCCGAAGCTGCTCGGCCGCGCCCGGCAGCACGGCCTCGTCCCCGAGGTCGCCCGCGCCGTCCGACTCGCCCACCATATCTACAAAACCCCAATTCGGTGCCAGGCACCGAAGCTCACGCCTTTGATTTCAAAGCGGTCGTCGAAGGGGGAAAGCGGTTACCGAATTCGAGCTTCAGATCGGCTCTACCGCCGGCGCCTGCTCGCCCGCGACGGCTGGGGACGGGCGACGCGCCCCCTCACCCGCCTCGGCTTCTACGTCCGTTCGCACTGGCTGCGGATGCCGCCCTTGATGCTCGCGCGGCACCTCTGGGTGAAGGCGCGCAGGCGCTAGGCTGCGGCGGTGTCCTCTCCCGGCTTCCAGCCCAGCTCCTCGAACGGCGGGCTGTAGCCGCGCCGGCGATATTGCTGCTCGGGAAGGTCGAAGGCGACGCTTCGGTCGACGACCCGCGCGGTGTCCGGCCCGCCGTCGGCGCCGCGCGTCCTGTAGGTACCCTTGCCGTCCATGAAGCCTCCTTGTCGCCCCTATCCTACATCAAGCCGGGCGCCTCGGCGACGGCATTCGTTCGAGCGCGCCGATCAGTTCGCCATAGCCATGGATCACGGCGTCGGCGCCGAGCGCCTCCACGGGGCGGTCGGAAAAGCCGAAGCTCACCGCCACGAAGGGCACCCGGGCGGCACGCGCCGTGTCGGCGTCGGTGATCGAATCGCCCACCAGGACGGCTCGGCCGCCGCCGGCGCGGTCGATCGCCTCGAGGAGCGGAGCGGGATCGGGCTTGCGCACCGGCAGCGTGTCGCCGCCCACCACCGCCGCGAACCGGCCCCGCCAGCCGAGCGCGTCGAGCAGCCTCAACGTCAGCGCCTCCGGCTTGTTGGTGCAGACGGCGAGCGCCGCTCCGGCCGACTCGATCGAGTCGAGCGCGTCGCCGATCCCCGGATAGGGCGCGGTGCCCTCGCAAAGATGGGCGCCGTAATGGTCGAGCAGGATCAAATAGCCCTCCTCCACGAGCGCCTCCGGCGCCTCCCCCGTCGCCGCCAGCCCGCGCCGAAGCAGCGCCCGCCCGCCATGGCCGATCAGATTGCGTACCGAATCCGGCGGCACCGTCGCCCGCCCCAGCGCCGCCAGCGCATGGTTGAGCGAAGCGGCGAGATCCGGCGCCGTGTCGGCAAGGGTGCCGTCGAGATCGAAGACGACGACGTCGAAGGGGAAGCGCGGCATCGCCGCCGCTCTCGCCCGGCCGCTATGGAAATGGCAAGCTTTCCGTGCGATTGCGCCCTCCATGAGCAGGCCGCTTGCCGCCATAATCCTTGCCGCCGGCAAGGGGACGCGGATGAAATCCGACCTCCACAAGGTGCTGCACCCGATTGCGGGGCGGCCGATGATCGAGCATCTGCTCGAAAGCGTCGACGAATTGGGCCCGACCCAGACCGTCGTCGTCGTCGGAAGCGGGCGCGAGCAGGTCGAGCCTGTCGTCGCTGGGCATGGCGGCGTCGTTGTCGTCCAGGAGCCGCAACGGGGTACCGCCCACGCGGTGATCCAGGCGGAAACTGCGCTGGCCGGCTTCGACGGCGCCGTGCTGATCCTCTATGCCGACACGCCTTTCGTCACCGTGGAGACGATGCGCCGAATGCTCTCGCGCCTGGACGGGGCGGACGAACCGGCCGCCGTGGTGGTCGCCTCGCGACCCGACGATCCCAAACATTATGGCCGAATCCTCGCCGACCCGGACGGTACGATCCTGAAGATGGTCGAATATCAGGACGCGAGCGACGAGGAGCGGGCCCTGGATCTGTGCAATTCGGGCCTGATGGCGGTGCGGTCGTCGGATCTTTGGCCGATGCTCGCCCGTGTCGGCAACGCCAACAAAGCGGGCGAATATTATCTGCCCGACATCGTCATGATCGCGGCAAGCGACGGTCGGAAATCCGCCGCGATCGAGGTCGCCGCCGAAGAGGTCGAAGGGATCAACAGCCGCGGCGAATTGGCTGCCCGGGAGGCGGCCTGGCAGGCCCGCCGCCGCGCCGAGGCGATGGCCGGAGGGGCGAGCCTGATCGCGCCCGAGACGATTTGGTTCGCCTTCGACACCCGGGTCGGCCGCGACGTCGTCATCGAGCCGAACGTCTTCTTCGGCCCCGGCGTCAGCATCGCCGATGGGGCTCGAATCCGCGCCTTCAGCCATATCGCGGGGGCGAGGATCGGCCCCGGCGCCGAGATCGGCCCCTTCGCGCGGCTCCGCCCCGGCACCGAGATCGGCGCCAACGCCAGGATCGGCAATTTCGTCGAGACCAAGAAAGCAAAGCTCGGCGCCGGCGCCAAGGCCAACCACCTCACCTATCTCGGCGACGCCGAGGTCGGCGCGGGCGCCAATATCGGCGCCGGCACCATCACCTGCAATTATGACGGCTTCTTCAAATACGGCACGGTCATCGGCGAGGGCGCCTTCATCGGCTCGAACACGGCTTTGGTCGCCCCGGTCAGCATCGGCGCCGGTGCGATCGTCGGGGCGGGCTCGGTGGTGACCCGCGACGTCGAAGGCGACGCCCTCGCCGTCGCCAGGGGAGTCCAGGAGGTGAAACCCGGCTGGGCGCGACGCTTCCGCGCCCTGATGTCGGCAAAGAAGAAAGCGGGTTGATCTAGAGCGTCGCCCCAGCGAAGGCTGGGGCCCCGGCGCGAGCTCTTGCTGGGATGCCGGCCTGCGCTGGCATGACGGGAGGTAAGCAGAAAAACATGTGCGGAATCATCGGCATCGTCGGGCGCGGGGAAGTGGCCGACCGGCTCATGCAGGGTCTGAGGCGGCTCGAATATCGCGGCTATGACTCGGCCGGCATCTGCACGATCCTGGACGGCAAGCTCGAGCGCCGCCGCGCCGAGGGCAAGCTCGACAATCTCGCCGCCGAGCTCGCCGCCCACCCGCTCGCCGGCACGATCGGCATCGCCCATACCCGCTGGGCGACCCACGGCGCCCCGACCGTCGGCAACGCCCACCCGCACATCGTCGGCGGGGTCGCCCTCGTCCACAACGGCATCATCGAGAATTTCCGGCCGCTGCGCGAGGAGATGCAGGCCGCCGGCCGCACCTTCCAGTCGGAGACCGACAGCGAGGTCGTCGCCCATCTGATCGACCACCAGCTCGGCCTGGGCAAATCGCCGCAGGAGGCGGTCGCCGCCGTCCTGCCCCGCCTGCACGGCGCCTTCGCCGTCACCATCCTGTTCCGCGACCATCCCGACATGCTGATCGGCGCGCGCATGGGCGCCCCGCTCACCGTCGGCTATGGCGAGGGCGAGACCTATCTCGGCTCCGACGCCCTTGCCCTTGCCGGCCTCACCCAGCGTATCGCCTATCTCGAAGAGGGCGACTGGGCGGTGATCACCCGCGAGGGCGCGTCGCTCTACAACCGCGCCAACGAGGCCGTCGAGCGCGAGATCGTCACCTCCGGCGCTTCCGATGCGGTCGGCGACAAGGGCAATCATGCCCATTTCATGCAGAAAGAGATATTCGAGCAGCCGATCGTGGTCGCCCAGACGCTTTCCTCCTATCTCCGCCCGTTCGAGCGCAAGGTGGCGCTGCCGGCGATGGAGCAGAGCTTCGCCGACGTGCCGCGGGTCACCATCGTCGCCTGCGGCACCAGCTTCTACGCCGGAATGGTCGCCAAATATTGGTTCGAGCAATTCGCCCGGGTGCCCGTCGATCTCGATGTCGCCTCGGAATTCCGCTACCGCGAGCCGGTCCTGGAGCCGGGTGGGCTCGCCCTCTTCATCTCGCAGTCCGGCGAGACCGCCGACACGCTCGCCGCCCTTCGCCACGCCCGCGCCGAGGGCCAGCGCATCGCCGTCGTCGTCAACGTCCCGACCAGCTCGATGGCGCGCGAGGCGGACCTGCTCCTGCCCACCCATGCCGGGCCGGAGATCGGAGTCGCCTCGACCAAGGCTTTTACGTGCCAGCTCGCCGTCCTCGCCGCGCTCGCCGCCAAGTTCGCCCGCGACAAGGGCCGGATGAGCGAGGCGGAAGAGCAGGAGATCGTCGACCATCTTTCCGAGGCCCCGGCGGCGATGAACGAAGCTCTGAACCACGACGAGGAGATCGCCGCGATGGCGCCGCTGATCGCCGCCGCCCGCGACGTCCTCTACCTCGGCCGCGGCGCCGATTACCCGCTCGCCATGGAGGGCGCGCTCAAACTGAAGGAGATCAGCTACATCCACGCCGAAGGCTATGCCGCCGGCGAGATGAAGCACGGCCCGATCGCCCTCATCGACGACAACGTCCCGGTCATCGTCCTCGCCCCGAGCGGGCCGTTGTTCGAGAAGACCGTCTCGAACATGCAGGAGGTCCAGGCCCGCGGCGGCAAGGTCGTCCTCATCTCAGACGCGGAAGGGCTCAAGGCGGCTGCCGACGACCGCCTGCTGGCGACGATCGAGATGCCCAAGGTCCACCCCCTGATCGCGCCGCTCGTCTACGCCATCCCGGTCCAGCTCCTCGCCTATCACGTCGCGGTGGTGAAGGGCACGGACGTCGACCAGCCGCGGAATTTGGCGAAGAGCGTCACGGTGGAGTGAGGCGGCGCCGCCGCTGCGCTCGTGGCCCATTCGTGCTATGGCGAGGCTCCAATCGGGAGATGTGCGATGGGAGATCGCGATCGCTGGCCGGATCAGCGCGACCCCAACCCGGACCGTCAAGGCCCGGGCCAAGGGGACCAGCAGGGGGCCGGCGCTCCGGCCCGGCCCGGCAGGCAGGGCGACCACGAGGCGGAGGAGTTTGGGCCGCACGGCCCGGGCAGCGATCCCGACGATTGAGCCTTCCCGAGCGGCGAACGGAGGTGCGTTATGGGGGACAAGAAAGATCGGCTCGGCAAACCCGAGAAGAACAGGACAGACAAGAGAAGCGGCGTCAAGAAGGGTCCGCATGGAGTCGGCAGTGACCCGGACAAGTGAGACGGCGGCCGGTCGGTGAAGCTTCCCTTCGATTTCGCAACCAAGTTCATCCTTCGGCTGATCTTGCCGGGGGCGCTGTTCGCCGCCCTGCTTTGGCCGCTCGCCGCCGCCGCGCTCAAGGCGCTCGGCGTGGCGGCGACGCCCGCGATCGTGATCCCCGTCATGATCCTCGTCACCGGGTGGCTGACCCTGCTTCTCGACATGCCAATCTACATGCTGTTCGAGGGCAGGCGTTTTTGGCCCAAGCCGTTGCGCGCATGGTTAGTGAAGCGGGAGGCCGCACGGCTCAAGCGGCTGATCGACGGGCGCGCCGCGGCGAAGAAAAGAAATGACGGCGCCCGGGCGAGCGAGCTGGCCCTCGATTCGCTCGATTTCCCCTTGTCCGAAACGGGCGAACCCTATGCGGCCTATCCGACCAGGCTGGGCAATCTGCTCACCGCCATCGAAACCTATCCCGACAGCAAATACGGAATTGACGGGGTCTGGGGCTGGAGCCGCCTGTGGGTCGCGGTCGACAAGGACCTGCGCGGCGAGATGGACGATCAGCAGGCGGTCGCCGACAGCGGCCTTTACGCGGCCTTCGTCTTCTCGTGCGCCTTTCCCATCCTCCTTGCTTATGCTCTGGCCGCCTGGCTTTGGCCGGGGGTGCTGCTGGGGCTGCCCCCGTTCCGGCTTCTGCTGGCGCTCGCCGCGGCGGCCCTTTTCCTCGTCTGGTTCCTATACCGCCTGTCGCTAGCTCCGCAGCGCCAATATGGCGAGCTGTTCAAGGCTCTTTTCGACCAGCATCACGCCAAGCTCGAGGTCAAAGAGGTCGTCGACGCCCTCGCTGCGCACAACGGTGAGGCTCGCCGCAGGTTCAGCGACCGCGAACGATATCGCGCCGGCATACGGTTCCTGAGATGGCATCGCTATCGGCTCAAAGGCGCCCCGACTAACGAGATCGTCCGCGACTGGTAGAGGCGAGGATTTCCTTCTGAGCGATCGGTGTGAGCCACCGAATTCTCCTTGTGGCTCAGCTGTCGAAGGCGGCCATCTGTCCGGCCAGCGCCCGCTGGAAGGCGGGCCGTTCCTCGCATCTGGCGAGCCAGGCCGCCAGCGCCGGCTCGGCTTCGACCAGCTCGGTATGGCGAAGGATCCTCAGCACCGTCGCCATCATCAGGTCGCCCACGGTGAAGCGGGCGCCGTCGATGAAAGGCCCGTCGCCGAGCGCGGCCGCCAGCTCGGCGAGGCGCTTCCCGACCGCGGCCTCGGCGTCCGGCCGCCTCAGCTTCGCCCATTCCTGTCCCGCGTAGAACAGGTCGATGCCGGCGAGGTTCAGGATCGGCGGCTCGATCGTGTTCAGGGCCGCGAACAGCCATTCGATCGCTCGGGCCCGCGCCGCCGGATCGCCGGGCAGCAAATTCTCGCTGCGCTCGGCGATGCGCAGCACGATGGCGCCCGATTCGAACAGCTTCAGGCCGTTCTCCTCATAGGCCGGCACCTGCCCGAAGGGTTGCCAGGCGCGATATTCGGACCCGTCCTTTTCGCCGTCGGCGAGCAATTTGACCTCATAGCGAAGCGCTGCTTCTTCGAGCGCCCAGCGCACCCTCAGGTCGCGGACCAGCCCCTGGGCGAAGGGCGGCGCGGATTTGAAGGCGGTGACGGTGATCATGGCTTTCCTTTCGAGAGCGCTGCGCCTTCAGCTTGTCGTGTCGGAGGCAAGGCCAGGTCAACCGTCTTCCCGAAGGAAGGTAAGCGCAACTTTCAGGTTGCACATATCGACGGCCCGTCGTAATCACGCAACCAGGAGGTTGCAGATCATGACCGATCGCATCGAAAAGGGCATCACCATCGCCGCGCCTGTCGAGCGCGTCTGGCGCGCGCTCACCCACCATGAGGAGTTCGGAGCCTGGTTCCGGGTCAAGCTGGACGGGCCGTTCGTCCCCGGCGAGGTGACGGGCGGACGGATCACCCATCCCGGCTTCGAGCATCTGCAATGGGAGGCGCGGGTGGTGACGATGGAGGCGCCGCGCCTGTTCGTCTTCACCTGGCACCCTTATGCGATCGATCCCGACACGGATTATTCGGACGAGCCGCCGACCCGGGTCGAGTTCAGGCTCGAGCCGGCCGGCCAAGGCACCCGCCTCACCGTCACTGAAAGCGGCTTCGATAGAATTCCCGTGGGCCGCCGCGACGAAGCGCTGAGGATGAACGAGGGCGGCTGGGAGGCGCAGGTGAGGAACGTCAAAACCCATGTCGAAGGCTGAGGCGGCGGCGCCGCTCTTCGCTGCGCTCGCCGATCCGACCCGGCTGGCCCTGCTCGAAAGGCTCGCCGACGGGGCGCCGAGGCCGATCGTCGCGCTGGCCGCCGGGAGATCGCTGACCCGCCAGGCGGTCACCAAGCATCTCGCCGTGCTGCGGGGCGCGGGCCTCGTCGCCCGGCGGCGGGCCGGCCGAGAGACGATCTATGCCCTCCGCCCCGAGCGCCTCGCCGAAGCCCGCGCCTGGCTGGACGAGGTCGGCGCCCAATGGAACGACGCCCTCGCCCGCCTCAAGGCCCATGTCGAGGGCTGACCCCCGCTCCTCCGCCTGCACTTGCGGCCGGCGGTTCCGCGCCTATTGCGCCGCCGCTTGCCAGATGCGTCGCAGTTCCTTGCGGATCGACGGGCCCGCCAGATGCGCCTCGACCGAATCGTGGCATTCCTCCTTGAGGATGGCGATGATCGACGGCAGGCTGTCGCAGGTGCCCGAGCGGGCGAGCTGGAAGGCTCGTTCGACCGTGGTCGGACGGTCCGGGGCCATGTCAGCGCACTCCCGCGGCGTCGAGGCGAAGGCGGCCATAGCGGCGGGCGTGGCCGAGATGGATCTCCCGCTCCGCCCCCGCCCCCGGCCGGGAGGCCAGCCACCGCGCGCCCGTTTCGAGCTGGGTGTAATAGCCGACGTCGGCGCGTTCGCTGCGGGTTTCCATGATCTGTCTCCGGACGGCAAGCGGGAGCATTTCGTCTCCCTGTCACTCGAGGCCTGCGGGCATGATCCGGTGATGGGCTGCGCATAACAGGTCGCCCCGCCGATAGCGAGGACGGTTCCCGCTATTGGCAAAGCCGTTTCCAGGCGATCTCCATCACAGTCCCCGCTTCGATCTGCAGCGGCGCCTGCCAGGCGGCGGTGTAATCCTCCTGCTGGACGACCTTGCCGTCGGCATCGTATTTGCGCGCCGCGGTCGGGGTGATGGTCTTGGCGGAGCAGTCGACCTTGAGCCGATAGGCGTCGGCGCTCGGCGCCGCTTCGCCGGGATTGGAGAGCCGGAACCAGCCTTCCCTTTTCTCCGGCGTCCCCGCCACAGTCGAGATGTCGACGGCGATGCGCTGGCCGGTTTCGGCGGCGCCGAGGTCGATCCAGCGCAGCGGCT
>JAXDPG010000354.1:0-3627 GCA_034668485.1 Sphingomonadales bacterium | reverse complement strand
CGTTCTTGAGCAAGGCGCCGTGCAGCGGCGGGATCGCCTTGGCCGGGTCGCGCGACTGAAGCACCTCCAGCGGCAAATCCTCGTGCAGGAGCAATTTCAGCCAGTCGATCAGCTCGCTGGTCGACGGCTTCTTCTTGAGCCCGGGCACCTCGCGGACCTGGTAGAAGATGTCCATCGCCTTGGAGACCAGCATCGTCTGGATGCCGGGGAAGTGGACGTCGACGATCGCCTGCATCGTCTCGCGGTCGGGGAACTTGATGTAGTGGAAGAAGCAGCGGCGCAGGAAAGCGTCGGGCAGCTCCTTCTCGTTGTTCGAGGTGATGACGACGATCGGCCGCTCGGCGGCGCGGATCGTCTCCTTGGTCTCGTAGACGTGGAACTCCATCCGGTCGAGCTCCTGGAGGAGATCGTTGGGAAATTCGATGTCGGCCTTGTCGATCTCGTCGATGAGGAGGACCGGGAGCTCCGGCGCGGTGAACGCTTCCCACAATTTGCCGCGGCGGATGTAGTTGGAGATGTCGTGGACCCGCGGGTCGCCGAGCTGGCCGTCGCGCAGGCGGGCGACGGCGTCATATTCGTAGAGCCCCTGATGGGCCTTGGTCGTCGACTTGACGTGCCATTCGATCAGCGGCGCGCCGAGCGCGGCGGCGATCTCGTGGGCGAGGATGGTCTTGCCGGTGCCGGGCTCGCCCTTGACGAGCAGGGGCCGGCGCAGGGTGACGGCGGCGTTGACTGCGACCTTGAGGTCGTCGGTGGCGACGTAATTTTCGGTACCTTCGAAGCGCATGTCCGGCGGATAGGGGAGGGGGCGGGGGAGGGCAAGGTCAGGCCGCCGCCGCGCGAGCCTCGCGCCTTGCCTCGAGCAGGTCCCAGAGGCCGTGATGCTGGACCAGGATCTGCTCGGCGCCGAACAGCAGGGCGCGCTGGACCGGAGCCGCGGCGGCATAGAGGTCGGCGAGCGCCATCACCGACTCGCGGTCCGCGGCCGAATAAGCGGGCGCCGCGACTCCGAAGCGCGTCGCGGCATTGTCGAGGCAGGTCCTCACCGCCGCCCAGTCGAGGACGAGGGCCATCGCCGCTCCCAGCGCGCAGCCGCGCCGCTCCGACAGGGCCAAAGTCTCCATCGCATGGCGCTGGCCGAGCATTGCGGCGTCGGTGCCGGCGGCGCCGGGAGTCGAGGGGACCGGGCCGGCGGCGACCGCCAGCCGCGCGAGATAGGCGCGCTCGCCGGCGAATGCGTAGGTCGCCCCGGTCAGCCAGGCCCGCGCCTCGGGCTCGACCACCCGGGCCGCGGCATGGTCGACGAGGCCCGGATAGCGGCCGTGCAGCACGCACAGATAATGGATGAGGTCGGCGAGGTCGCGCGCCGCGTCGGGCGACTTCAGCCACAGGCGGCCGGCCGGATAGGGATGGGCGGCGCTGCCATGCTCGGCGAGCCGCGCCATGAGCAGCGTCCCTGCGAGGGCGCTGCCGGCAGACTCGAGCGATGCTGATGCCATGTGCGGCCCTCCCGAAAGCTGCCTCCAGCCGCTTTACCCATCCTCACCTATATCAATGCCGTAAAAACCCGGTTTACGGCGCGTTAGGGCGGCGGAAAGGCTGTTCGAGCGGAGACGGGGCCGGCCGTCCGGCCTCCGTCTCCGCCGCCTCGTGAGGTCCGGCCGCCCTCGCTAGCTCTTCGGGCACTGACCTTGGGACTGGACGCTCACGCCCGCTGCAGAGGCTTCGCAGGCATTGCCGTAGGTCTTGCCGTCGCAGCCGCAGACCGGCTTGAAGATCGTGATGCAGATTTGCGGCTTGGTCGTGCACGTGCCCTGCTCGTCGGAGACTTTCTTGCACTGCCCTTCCGGAATCTTGCAATAATCGTTCGGCGAGGCGCATTGAGTGCCGGTGAGGCCGGCGCAGGCGGCCCCGGTCGGAGCGCCGCCGGAATCAGTGCACTGTCACCGTAATTCTGAACGCCCCAAGGGTGGTGCAGGGCCGCGGATCACCGCCTCAGCGCGCGTGCGGCTTCGGCCGAAGGCGGCCGAATCCATCGATCACCTTCAAACGCTGAGCCGCAAGGCCTTCATATTCGGTCGTCGACCGGCGGCCGGAGGCATCTTCCACCGTCACGGCGAACCGGCGACCCGTGTGGACGGACCAGTAGCGCACCTTCAATTGCCTGAAGTCGTCGATCGACCCGCCATGCTTCGCGCACAGGCCGGGAAGCGCATCGCGGTACAATTCGACCGCGCGGCGCAGCGACGATGACGGGTCGCCCTCGGCGACGGTCCCCTCCAGCAGGTCGACCGTGATCGCGCCGAACGCGGAGCCGGCGGCCTCCTCGAACACGTCCACCTGATAGACCCCGATCATGAACCCCATCCCGCAGGCGAGCGAGTCGGCGATATTGTGGGCGATGGCGCGCAATTGGGCATGCTTCATCGCCGCAGCTTAAGGCCCGGGCTGCGGGAGAGTCACTAGGAATGACCGCCGCCCGTTTCCCCGGTAATAAGTGCACTGTCACCGTAATTCCGACGCCAACGGCGGCCCTTGGACATCTCGTTACGCCAATGATACGAACGCGCCTGCACGCGGCCCTCGGGGGGACGGCCGCGCCGCCGGTCGTCGTGGCTGCTTTCTGACCCTGAGAGAAGGAGGAGCGCCGCCATGGCGAGGCCCGTCAAGTTCGCCCACGTCGTCTACATGACCCGCCGCTACGAGGCGATGATCGCCTGGTACAAGGACGTGTTCGAGGCCGAGATCGTCAATTGCGATCCGGCGATCGCCTTCCTCACCTACGACGACGAGCACCACCGCTTCGCCTTCGCCAACCTCGACCTCCTGAAGCCCGACGGCGGCGGCGCCGACGAGCGCGGCCAGATCGGGGTCAACCACGTCGCCTACACCTACGCCGATGTCGCCGACCTCCTCGCCACCTACGAGCGCCTCAAGTCGGCCGGGATCCACCCCTATTGGCCGGTCCACCACGGCACCACTTTGTCGCTCTATTACGCCGACCCCGACGGCAACCGGATGGAATTCCAGGTCGACGCCTGCAGCGCCGAGGAGGGGAGGGCGCTGCTCGCCGCGACGGACAATCCGGTGGGGGTCCTGTTCGACCCCGAGGCTTTGGTGGCGCGGTGGCGGGGCGGGGAAGGGGAGGCGGAGTTGCTGGTGCAGCCGGCGGGCGAGCCTTCACCGATCCCGGCGGCGCATGGGATGACCTGATTTGGTCAGCGCCTGCAGGCCTCGCCGCTGGTCGACGTCAGGCGGGTCACGCCAGCGTCGGGGATGGTGTTGATCAACAGTCCCGACCGGCAGCGCCGAAGCTGGAAGCGCACCTTGCGCGCCCGAAAATCGAGCGAGACCCGGCGGAAGGTCCCGAGGAGGTCGGTCCCGAGCAGCAGGGCCGGCCCGTCGGCAATACCGAACACCTCGAAGGGCGGCACGTCGGCGAACGCGATCGGCACGTTGCTCAAGGTCACCGAGCCGAGCCGGAGCTCGTCGATCCGGGCGATGTGGAGTTCGACGCTGGTGCCGGTCACCCCGATCGCGGTGACGGTCTCGAGCTTGTGGAGCCGCCTTCGGACGAGCTTGTCGCGAAGGGCGCTGTTGCCGATCGTGATCTGCGACCCGGTATCG
>JAXDPG010000353.1:0-4157 GCA_034668485.1 Sphingomonadales bacterium | reverse complement strand
CGGCGGGCGGGCCGGAGACGCCGGCAGAGCTGGCCCGCCGAGTCGCCAGCCCGGGCGGCACCACGGAAGCCGGGCTGCGGGTGCTCGACTCGGAGCCCGGGCTGAGGACCCTCGTCCGGCAGGCGCTGGAGGCCTCGCGGAAGCGCGGCGTGGAAATGGCCGGCGAGCGGCTAAACGCCGGATGAACGCCGCGTAGTTCCCGGTTCATGCAACGCGGCATATCCTCCGCTCGTTTCAACGGCGTCCGCGATTCATGCGGGCGCCCCGGTCGAGGAGAGACGAGTATGCGTATGTACGTTCTGGCGGCGACGCTGGCCGCAGCGATCGCAATTCCGGCGAGCGGCGCTTCGGCGCAGCGCTACGGCGGCGGTTACGGCTATGGCGGCGATTACGGGAATGGCTACGGCCGGGGCGGCCGCGGCGGCGATGTGCGCGACGAGCTGCGCGAGTGCCGCCGGGAGTTGCGCCGGGCCGACAGCCGCTGGGAATATCAGCGCGAGCTGCGTGAATGCCGGCGAGAGATCGCGCAGGCGCGGCGCGGAAGCTGGCGTGACGGCCGTTATCGCGGCTATCGCGACGATTACCGGTACCGCAACAGCTATCGCTGGCGCTGACGCCGCGAAACGCCGGTCTCGCGCCGCCTTATGGCGTGAGGTCGGTGGCCGCGCGGTAGCTGCCGTCCATCAGAAACGGCACCGAGCTGTGGCCGTGGACGATCTTCCAGGCGCCGTCCACCTTGCGGAAGGCGAGGGTGGAACGCATCCACATGTCGACCTCGCCGCCGCCCTTCAGCGTGCCGTGCAGCCGATTGAGGCTGCGGCTCCAGCCGACCTCGCCCGCGGCCTCGACGTGGAGGTCGCGTATCTCGATCCCGACCGGCCCGTCCCATCCCGCCAGCCAGGCGGCCAGTGCGGCCTCGTCCCGGGCCGCCTCCGGCCCGAGCGCGAGCGGCGGCGCCAGCTCGAAGGCGACGACGTCGTCGGCGAGCGTCGCCGCCGCCCGCGCCGGGTCCCGGTCGCGCATGGCCGCGCAGCGTTCCTCGATCAGCGCCCGGATCGCGGTCTCCGCCTCTTCTCCGCTCATCATTGCCCTCCCCCAGCCGGCACCGCCTTCGCATGTGATGCGTTGGATAAGTCCGCACGCGCGCTGCCTTCGTCAAGGAGGAGGAGGAGGAGGAGAATGCCGTCCACGGTGATTCGCTCGATCGCCTACCGTCCCGAGGTGCGAGAGCTCGACGTGCAGTTCACCACCGGCCGCCGCTATCTGTTCCACGACGTCCCGCCCGAGGCGGCCGAGGCCTTCCGGGCCGCCCGCATCAAGGGGCGTCACTTCAACAGCCGGATCCGCGGCCGCTACCGTTTCTCGGAAGCCTCGCCGGCCTGAGCGGCCGGCAAGGCGCATTCCGGCAGGCCCAGCTCCCGGGCGTCTCCGCACGGGCTTGCCTGCACGTCGCCATTGGGCGCGATATAGACCGCCCAGTCGCCGCTGTCGCTGCAGCGGGCCGTCCACATCGCCATCGTCTTATATTGCTGCTGGTAGGCGGCCTTGTCGACACGCTTGCAGCGCCGCCCGTTGTCGCGAATGGCGCGATAGAGGCCGAGGTTGCGCATCGGCTCGCTCAGCGTCTTGAGCTGGTCGCTGAGCGGATTGGCGGCGACGACCCTGGTAACGTTCTGCTCCGGCGTTCCGTCCTCGCAGCCGGCGAGCAGCAGTCCGATCGCTCCCAAGGTCGCCCAGCGCCTCATCGCACCCTCCTTCGCTTCGTCCTTCAATACGCGCGGGCGAAGCGGTCGTTGCCGACGAAGCCGAGCCGGGTGACGCCGGCCCGCTTCACGGCCGCCAGCACGCGGTCGAAATCCTCATAGCGCGTCTCCGGCTCGGCGCGGAAGTGGAGCATCCCGTCGGGCGCCGCGGCGCGGAAGGCCGCGAGGCGGGCGGGCAAGGCGGTCTCGGCGACCGGAGCGCCGTCCCAGGTGATCCGGCTGGCGGAGTCGAGGGCGAACTGGTGCGTTTCGGGCTCCGCCGCGCGAGGGCCGATCGAGGGCAGGTCGATCTTCACGCTGTGGGTCATGATCGGGATGGTGATGATGAACATGATCAGGAGGACGAGCAGGACGTCGATCAGAGGCACGATGTTTATGTTGCCGATCGGCTGCTCGGCGACGGCGGCGTAAGCAATGCGGTGGCGGGTCATCCTGGCCTCCTCAATGTTATGTAACATCATAACAAAAACAAGAAGGCGGGGCAACATGTTCGAACCGTCGTTCTCAGCGCCGACTCTCGCCGACATAGATTCTCCAGCCGCGGTCGCCTTCGCCGGAGGTGGCGCGGCGGATGGTGACGCTGCCGGCGCTGGCGAAGGCCTTGCCGCCGCGGAAGGTGCCTCGGATCATCACCGGCACCTCGACATAGGAAAAGCCGTTCGCCGACACCGGCTCGCTCGGCGTGCCGACATCGGCATGATAGCTCGCATAGGCTCGGAAATTGTCGGCGAAGCGGCGCCGCGCCGCATCCCCCGTCTCGCCGGAGCGCATCGCCCAGGCGGCGTCGTAATCGCCCGCTTCGATCCGGGCATAATAGCGCCGAAGCGTCGTCGCGGCGTCGCCGCTGTCCTCGCGGTCCCGGGCGGTGGCGGCCGGGGGGTCCAGCTCCGGCATGGGAGGCCGGGCAGCCTCGTTGCCATGCTTCACCACCTTGGGCGACTCCGACTCGCGTCCGCAGGCGGCGACGAGAAAGAGGCAGCAGAGGGCCGCGCGCTTCATGACGCCCCCATAGGACGCCGCGGCGGGCCCGTCACCCCGTCAGGCGGTGAGCCGGCTCTGGGTGCCGTGGATGAGGTCGGTGGCGCGCTCGAAGCTCATCGGACGGCCGAACAGATAGCCCTGGATCTGGTGGCAGCCGAGATCGCGCATGCGGGTGAAGTCGTCCGCGGTCTCGACGCCTTCGGCGGTGACCGTCATCCGGAAGCTCTTGGCGAGCTGGACGATCGACTGGATGATCGCCACCGTCTCGCGATTGTTGGCGGCGTCGCGGACGAAGCTGCCGTCGATCTTCAATTTGTGGAACACGGCCTTGTTCAGATAGCCGAGCGAGGAATAGCCGGTGCCGAAATCGTCGAGCGCGATGCCCACGCCGAGCGCACGCAGGCGCTTCAGCACGTCGAGCGAGCCCTCCGAGTCGCCGAGGAACACCGATTCGGTGACCTCGAGCTCGAGCCTATTGGCCTTGAGCCGGTATTTGGCGAGCGCTTCCGACACGGTGTTGGGAAGGGCCGGAAGGATCAGCTGGCGCGCCGAAAGGTTGAGGGCGACGCTGATATAATCGGGCCAGACGGACGCGGCGCGGCAGGCTTCGTCGATCACCCAGTCGCCCAATTGCATGATCAGGCCGGTCTCCTCGGCCAGCGGGATGAACTCGATCGGCGAGACCATGCCGCGGGTCGGATGGTGCCAGCGGATCAGCGCCTCGAAGCCGACGAGGCTCTGGTCGGCGGCGTTGACCAGAGGCTGATAGTCGAGCCGGAACTGCTTCAGGGTCAGCGCCTGGCGGAGGTCCTGCTCGAGCCGGAGGCGGTCCTCGGCCTCGTTCTGCATGTCGGCGGAGAAATAGCAGCAGGTGCCGCGGCCCTGGCCCTTCGCCTGGTAGAGGGCGAGATCGGCCTTCTGGATGAGGTCGTCGACGCTCTGGCCGTCGATCGGTCCGAAGGCGCAGCCGATCGAGACTCCGATGCGGATCTCGGCCTTGTCGATATGATAGGGCTCGGCGACGGCGGCGATGATTCGGCGCGCGAGGTCGTCGACCTTCTTGCGGCTCTGGCCGTCGCGGATGACGATGGCGAACTCATCGCCGCCCATCCGCCCGACATGGCCGACCTCGCCGGCCTCGCGGACGAGGCGCTGCGAGACGCTCTTCAGCACGGCGTCGCCCTTGGGGTGGCCGAACGTGTCGTTGACCGGCTTGAACCCGTCGAGGTCGAGGAACATGATCGCGCAGGGGACATTGCCGGCCTGCGCGCCCGAAAGCGCCTCGCCGAGCAGCTGGCGGACGCGGCCGCGATTGGGCAGGCCCGAGAGCACGTCCATGTTGGCAAGGTTTGTGAGTCGCTCCTGGGTGCGGCGGACCTCGGTGATGTCGGAGCCCACTCCGCGGAAGCCCTG
>JAXDPG010000352.1:0-3598 GCA_034668485.1 Sphingomonadales bacterium | reverse complement strand
GCCCGCACGCTGCTTGAGCGCCGCCTTGCTGGTGGACGCCAGCGCCGTGCCGGAGGGGCGCGCCGTCGCCCTGTTCGCGGAAATGCTGCGCACGCCGCTCATGATCGCGGCGCCCGATGCGGTCCCGCTCGGCCACCTCCAGTCGCTGAGGCTCGACATGCCGCGCGCCACCGCCGCCGAGCAGATCCCGATCTGGGAGCGCGAGCTCGGGCCGCTGGCGAAGAAGCTGAACGGCTCGATGGGCCGCCTCGCCGGTCATTTCAACGTCTCTCCGGAGCTCGCCGGCAGCGTCGCGGCCGAGCTCGAGCGGGCCGTGAAGGCGAAGGCCGGGAAGGCGGGAAAGGGCAAGAAGGCGCCCCCTCTCGACCTCGCCAAGATTGCCTGGGAGGCCTGCCGGCAATTCGCCCGCCCGCGCATGGACGACCTCGCCCGCCGGGTCGAGGGCCGGGCCGAGTGGAAGGACCTGATCCTGCCCGAGGCGCAATTGCGCACCCTGCGGGCGATGGCCGCCCAGGTCCGGCACCGCGCGACGGTCTACGAAAGCTGGGGCTTCGCCGCCCGGTCGATGGGCCGCGGGCTCGGTATCAGCGCGCTCTTCGCCGGCCCTTCCGGCGCCGGCAAGACCCTGGCCGGCGAGGTGCTCGGCGCCGAGCTCGAGCTCGACGTCTATCGAATCGACCTCTCCGCCATCGTGTCGAAGTGGATCGGCGAGACGGAGAAGAACCTGCGCCGGGTCTTCGACGCCGCCGAGGAAGGCTGCGCCATCCTGCAGTTCGACGAAGCGGACGCCTTGTTCGGCAAGCGCTCCGAGGTGAAGGACAGCCACGACCGCCACGCCAATATCGAGGTGAGCTATCTGCTCCAGCGGCTGGAGGAATATCGCGGCCTCTCGATCCTGACCACGAACCTCAAGAACAATATCGACCCCGCCTTCATGCGGCGGATCCGCTTCATCGTCGATTTCGGCTTTCCCGAAGCGTCCGAGCGCACCGCGATCTGGAAGGGCATCTTCCCAAGGGAGACTCCGCTCGGCGAGCTCGATTACGAGCGGCTCGGCCAGCTCAACCTCGCCGGCGGATCGATCCGCAACGTCGCCATCGCCGCGGCTTTCCTGGCGGCGGAGGCCGGGGCGAAACGGCCGCAGGTGGAAATGGCCCATATCCTCGCCGCCGCCCGCACCGAATATGAGAAAGCCGGCCGGCCCATCACCGCCGCCGAGCTGCGCGGGTGGCCGCTGTGACCGCGCCGCGCCCGGTGCGGGTAAGCGTCGACCGGCTGGTTTTGCACGGAATCCCTCACGCGGACGCGGCGGCGCTCGAGCGCGCTTTCCGAGCAGAGATCGAGGCGCAGCTGGCCGCTGGTGCGATCGATCTTCCAGCCCAGGGTTTCAACTTGCGCCTGTCGATGCCGTCAGCTTCGGGCCCGGCCGACATGGGGCGCGGGGCCGGAGCCGCACTCGCCCAGGCGCTTTCGCCCTCGGGGAGGCGCTGATGGGGCGACTTCTCCAGAAGAAGAAAGTCCTCGCCGGAAGCGGCGCCGCTTTTGCATCGCCGCTGCCGCGACGCGTATCGGCGGCCTCGCCCTTCTCGCTTTCGGCTGTGCCCACGACGCTGGTGCAGAGGAAGAGCGTTGACGAGGGAGACCCGCTCAAGGCGGCGCCGACCTACAAGACAACGGCGGTTGAGCCTCAGGTTGGCGAGGCACTGCCGACTCCAACTCCGACTTCGGCTCCGGGGCTGATGAGCGTCCCCACCTACGGATCGAGCCTACCGCGGGCCGACGAGATCGTAGCGGGGAGGGACGACTGCGGCTCGGCCGGGTCGGAATGGGTACCCGATGCTCCGTTCGGGTTCGATTTCAGCGAGGTCTGCGTCAAGCACGATGCTTGTTACGACAAGCAACTCGGACAAGAGTTTTGCGACTATCGACTTTTGGTTGATGCTTTTGCCGAGTGTCGAAAATACCGCATGGAAGGAGAATGCCAGAAAGTAGCTACTATTTATTATGCCAGCCTGCGCGCAACTGGGCACATCGCCTATAAAAACGCGGCAAAAAAGTCCGGAAAGAAGTAAATCGTGAGCAAGAACGGAATTTCATGTCATCGGGAAGGGATCTCCTGATGGGCCCTGCAGCCCTTCGAAGGGTGACGGCGACAGCCCGTCGCGCCCGCGCGCCGGATCGCGGAGGCCTCTGATGGCGACCGCCCAGGCCTCCCAGGCGAAGGCGTCCGCTCTGGCGACCCAGGCGCTCCCCGCGCCACCGCTGGTCCAGCGTCGCTCGGGCGCCGGGTTCGTCCCGCCGGTCGCCTCGCTCGCCGCCGTGCCGGCCCTGCCGGTGGTGCAGCGGACCTGCGAGGCCTGCGGCGAGGAGGAGCGGGAGGAGACGGCCGTGCAGCCGCGGCTCGAGGTCGGGCCGGTCGGCGACCGCTTCGAGCGGGAGGCGGACTCGATCGCGGGAAGGGTGATGGCGATGCGCGGCGCCGACGTCAGCGCGGCCGCGCCGATGGTGCAGCGAGCCTGCGCCGCCTGCTCCGCCTCGCCGGACGAGCCGCACGCGCGGCGGCTGAGCGACGACGAGGCGGACTCGGAGCTCGACGACGAGATGGACCTGGACCTCGACGACGAGATGGGTCTGGACCTCGACGACGAAATGGGCCTGGACCTCGAGGACGACGACGAGGCGGTTCGCGCCCGCCACGCCTCGTCCGGCGGCGGGCCGGAGACGATCCGAGCCTCGCACCACGAGCTCACCGAGGGCGGCTCGCCGCTGACGGACGCGACGCAAAGCTTCTTCGAGCCGCGCATGGGACGCGATCTGTCCGACGTCCGAGTCCACCAGGGCGTTGTGGCCGAGGCGCTGAACACCTCGATCCTGGCGCGCGCCTTCACCTATCGCAACCATGTCTGGCTCGGCGCCGGCGAGAGCGCCGGCCCAAGCTTCACCATGGCCCACGAGCTCGCCCATGTCATGCAGCAGACGGCGCCGGGACCGGTAGGAGGCCGGTCGGCGTCCGTGGCGCCGTCGACGATCCAGCGGCAGCTGAGGCCTCCCGGCAACTGCATCCAGGGCATCCATGATGAGATGCAGCGGCAAGTCAAAATCTGGTGCGACCATCCTTCGGGCCGCACCTGCGTGGCAGGCGAGTCCTGCAACCGCCTTCGACAGAAGATCAGGCGCAACCAAATGTGCGCCCGCAACCGGAGGCTGATCAACGTCACCTGCTACAATGGCGGCGACATCGGCCATCGGATTGCCGAGCGGGACGCGCGGCGCGCGCAGGCGAACTGCATGGCGCTGTTCCGGGCGCAGTGCGAACGCCGCCCGGTTCCGGTCCCGGTCCCGGTCCCGCTTCCGATTCCGGCTCCACGCCCGGTACCGGTGCCGGTGCCGGTGCCGGTGTCTCCGATTCCGGTCCCGCCACGGTCGACCTGGGATATCGTGGCCGAATGGGCGCGCCAGGTCGCCAGCAGCGGCGAGAACCCGCTCAGGGCCGCGGAACGGCTCATCGCCGAGCACCCGAACATCGCCGGCACGGTAGCCGGGGTGGGCGTCGTCGCGATCATCGCTCTCATCGCCGACGACTTGACCGGCGCAGGAA
>JAXDPG010000351.1:0-4242 GCA_034668485.1 Sphingomonadales bacterium | reverse complement strand
TAACGGCGGCAACACGGGCTTGCTGACGCCGCTGATCGGCGCTTTGCTGAGCTCGGAGAAGATCAATCGCCGCGGCCGGCTGTTCGCTCTGATCGGGCCGCGTACGCTCTCGGCCGGCCAGAACGCGGCTTCGCTCCTCGAGCGCTTCACCAACGTCACTTTCGTCGGCGAACCCACCGGCTCCAGCCCCAATTTCATCGGCGAGGACGATCCCTTCGTCCTCCCCTACAGCAAGCTCAGGGTGAACGTGTCTCATCTCGAATGGCAGAGCGGCTTCCCTCAGGATCGCCGGACCTGGATCGCTCCGCTGCTCTATGTGCCCGCCACGTTCGCCGACTATCGAGCGAAGAGGGACGCCGCCCTGGGGGCCGTGCTGGGCCTCCCGATCCCGCAATGACGCCGCCGCTAGCCGATCTTCTGGCCGGTCTTCTGCCAGTCGGCGAGGAAACCTTCGAGCCCGCGGTCCGTCAGCGGATGCTTGAACAATTGCCGGATCACCGCCGGCGGTGCCGTCATGACGTCGGCGCCGATCATCGCCGACTGGAGGACGTGGATCGGGTGCCGCACGCTCGCCACGAGGATCTGCGTTCCGAACTCGTAATTGTCGTAGATGGTGCGGATCTCCGAGATGATCTGCATGCCGTCGAAGCCGGTGTCGTCGTGCCGCCCGACGAACGGCGAGATGAAGGTCGCCCCGGCCTTGGCCGCCAGCAGCGCCTGGTTGGCGGTGAAGCACAAGGTGACGTTGACCATCGTCCCTTCCCCGGTCAGCGCCTTGCAGGTCTTGAGCCCGTCGACCGTGAGCGGGACCTTGACGGCGATATTGTCGGCGATCCGGCGCAATACTTCCGCCTCCCTCAGCATCTCCCGATGGTCGGCGGCGATGACCTCGGCGGAAACCGGCCCCGGCACGATCTCGGCGATCTCCTTGACCACCTCCAGGAAATTGCGCCCCGCCTTGTGGATCAGCGACGGATTGGTGGTGACTCCGTCGAGCAGGCCGGTCTCCGCCAAGTCGCGGATTTCGGCGGTATCGGCGGTGTCGACGAAGAATTTCATGGATGCGGCCTCGGCTGGACAGGATTCGGGCCCTTCTAGCCACCGGGCCCGCGCCGCGCGAGTCGGCTCAGGCGGCGGGGCGGCGCGGACGCTGCTTCGCCGAGATCGACTTGATCACCAGCCGCTGCTCCGCTCCGGGATCGAAGGGCGGCTCGGCCCGGCTGACCGCTTCCGTGATGAGCCGCTCCACATAGGGGTCGGCCAGCGCCCCCGGCTCGACCAGCCGGATATGGCGGACGCGGGTGCCCGTGCCTTTCAACCGTCCGTCCGGATCGGGCAATCCGACGCCGGACAGGAAGCACAGGGTCACCCAGCGCGGGAACACGGCGAGCGAGAGCACGGCCTCCGACGGCCGGTCCCGCGGCGCGAAGCCGATCGCGAGCGCATTGTAATTGTCGTAGACCATGATGGTGGCGCCCGGCAGCCGATCTCGCATCACGGCCAAGTCGGCGCGGGCGCGCGCCGCCACCTCGGGCGTGAACTTGTCGAGAAAGAGGTCGAGCTGCGCCTGGGCGCCGTCCATGTCCGCGCCTCCCGGGCGGGACTTTAGCAGATCAGCGGCGCCGTCCAAAGGCCTCGGCGAGGAGTGGGTCCCCGGCGGCGGACGGGTCGGCGCGGATCGCCGCCTCCTCACGCCCGATCGCCCGGTAAAGGCCCGCCGCCGCCTTGCGGGTGACGTCGGCCTGGAGGCCCCGGAAGTCGATGCCCGTGGTGATCCTCAGGGCCCGCTGGACGAGGCCGTTGTCGGCGATCCTCAGCACCTCCCCGACGCCTGGGAACATCGCCTCGAAGATGCGGTCGCCAACCTCGGCCTGGAGGCGGTCGGTCGCCGCCGTCGGACCGCCGCGGAGAATCGCCCGGGCGTCGGCGAGGCTCATGTCCCGAATCCCCTCGTAGACGACCGGCGCCGCCGCGCGCGCGCCTTCGGCCGCCGCCTCGTTCACCAGCCTCAGCAGCCGGTCCTGCACGAACCGGGCGCCGAGCAGCACGGCGAGCGCTCGGCCGAAAGCGTCGCCACCCATTTGCGAGGGCAGGTTCACGCGCGCCGCCTCGTCGGCGAAATAGCCTTCGCGGACGAGGAGCCGCGCCAAGGCGCGCTGCGAGGCCAGGGTGAGCAGCCGCCTTATCGCCTGGTCGAGACCCGGCACGTCGCCGAGCCGAGTCGCGCAGCCGGGGAGCGCCAGCAGGGGGAGAGCAAGGCCGGCGGCGACGAGGCTGCGGCGGGTGAGCGACGGGTCCATGGCTTCCTTTCCGGTCGGGACGGAGCGGTAACGAAGCTTGACCGGCGCCGTTGCATGGCCTCGCTGGCCTGAAAACCCCTTTTCTGATAATTTCGGGGACGAAATATCAGTGGGGAGGCTGATTCGATGGCGCAGACGCTCGGCAGGGAAATGACGTCGGGACCCGATCCGGTTCCGGTCAAATTGTTCAGGGGCTACGATACCGTCGCGCGCGGCATCATGCCGGCGAGCGCGATCGTCGGGGACCATGAAAAATCCGGCGCGAGCAGCTCCGTCCGGATCCAGGTCTGCGAGAGCCTGTCGGAGCTCGCGGACGCGCTCGACATCGATGCATCGCTCTCGTTCAGCTATCTCAAGGCGGTCGACGTCACCGCCAAGATGGAGTTCGCAAGGAAGCTCAACGTCACCGCGCGCAGCGTCACCGTGGTCGTCTACGCCAGGCACGGCATCGGCACCTGGGAGGTGAAGGAGGCGCGGCTGCACGACGACGTGAAGGCGCCGACCGACGACGATTCGGCCGCTGACTTCGTCCAGTCCTATGGCGACAGCTTCATCAGATCGGTGACTTTGGGGGGCGAATTCTATGCGGTCTATATCTTCAACACCGAGACTCGCGAGCAGCAGCAGAGCCTGAAGACGTCGCTCGAGGCCGCCGTCAAGGGCGGCGCCGCGAAGGTCGAGGCCGACGCACAGGTCAAGCTCTCGAACTTCCTCAAGACGACCAAGACGAACTGGACCCTGAAGTACGATATGACGGGAATCGTCAATCCGACGTTTCCCGCCGAGGACAAGCTGATCCCGTTCGCGATCGGATTTCCGGCGATGCCGCTCGATGGCCCGATAGTCACCAACATCAAGGTGCAGGGCCATGAGAATGTGAAGGGTTTCGGCCGGAAGTTCGCGAAGGTCGTCTCGAACCGCGACTATTTCCTCGATCCCGACGACGGACTGCTCCGCAGCCTGGCCCGGCTGACGGCGGTACGCAACCAGGTCGAGTGGCTGAAGCGGATTTACGAGCGCTACCATTATGACCGCGACACCGCTCTGCTCGCCTTCGAGAAGAAGCTGACCGCCGACATCAGGGCGATCAACGCTCAGATCACCAAATGGAAATCGGATGCGGCCGCCAGCTTCGACCCGCTGCCGCTGCCTTCGCTCCAGGAAGGCGAGCCCGTCCTCAGCTTCGATGAGCCCGATCCGAAGTCCTGGGGCGGAACGTCGGCGGGACCGTGGCAGGTCGACTCGGTCGGCGACCTCATCCGCAACCGGACTTGGATCAAGTCCATCCAGCTCGCTTCGGGCAAGTGGTCCGGTTACGAGGCGGTCAGCCGGCTGGTCATCGAATATGAATCGGACAAGCGCAGCTGGACCGAGACTCATGGCGATGGCGAGGTGAAGACCTGGCAGCAAAAGCTCGACGTCCAGGACGGCCAGGCGCCCGTCCGGTTCGAGGTGCGCCACGGAAGCCTGATCGATTGGCTCAGGATCCACCTCGGCAACGGACGCCGGACCGAGGCCGGCGGCGGGGGCGGCGGCAGCGAAGACTGGAGCATTCCCAAGGACCATTTCTTCGTCGGGTTCGGCGGCCGGTCCGGAAGCGTGATCGACCAGCTTCAGATTCGCTACGCCAGGCTCAACCCGGCGAGGATGGTGAAGACGAGCTAGTACCGACGCTTCCGCAAGCGGATGGGACAGTTACCTAACTGTCCCGGCTCCCTGTCGTCCGCGCTCAGCCGATCGCTTCCAAGTGGACGACTTCCGGCTCCATCTCGAGCAGGAAATCGGAGTCGAATTCGTAATATTTGGCGGCCGCGATGTCCTTGCCGGCGAAGCGGCGGATCGCCGCGTCGTCCTCCCACAGGGTAAGCATCTCGACATGGACGACGTCGCCTTCGCGACGATGCAGGCGCCAAGCGCCGATATTCCCGGCGGTGGAGCGATA
>JAXDPG010000350.1:0-2558 GCA_034668485.1 Sphingomonadales bacterium | reverse complement strand
CGCCGAACCGGCCCGCGCGGAAGCGGACGCCTCGCTCGAGCGCCGGATCGCGGCGATCGAGGCCCGGCTCGACGAGCAGGAAGCGGCGGTCCGCCGGGTCTTGACCGTGCTGCTCGACTGGGTCGAGAACGAGAGCCGGCCGCGCCGCAGCAATGCCGCTTAGGGTTTCCCGGCGAAGGCCGGGATCCCGTGGCTCCGCCGGTGCCGCTGGGCCCCGGCTCTCGGCGGGGAACAGGGAAGCCAAGACATGCTGAACGCCCTTTCCGTCGACGTCGAGGACTGGTTCCAGGTCGGCGCCTTCGAGACGGTCATCGGCCGCGACCAGTGGGACGGGCTCGAGCGGCGCATCGAGCGCAACGGCGAGGCGGTCCTCGATCTGTTCGCCGAGGCCGGGGTCAAGGCGACCTTCTTCACCCTGGGCTGGGTCGCCGAGCGCCACCCGGCGCTGATCCGCCGCGCCGCCGAGGCCGGGCACGAAATCGCCAGCCACGGCTGGGACCATGAACGGGTGTTCAGCCTCGGCGAGGCGGGCTTCCGCGCCGATCTGAGGCGTGCCCACGCCGCCATCGCCGACGCCGCCGGGGTCGAGCCCAAGGGCTATCGGGCGCCGAGCTTCTCGATCGACGCCCGCACCCCCTGGGCCCACCAGGTGCTCGCGGAGGAAGGCTATGCCTATTCCTCGAGCGTCGCCCCGATCGCCCACGACCATTATGGCTGGCGCGAGGCGCCCCGCTTCGCCCACCGGCCGCTGCCCGGCTCCGACCTGATCGAGCTTCCGGTGACCACCTTCGAGGTCGCAGGGCGGCGGATGGCGGCGGGGGGAGGGGGCTTCTTCCGGCTGCTCCCTTACCGTTTCTCGAGCTGGGCGATCGACCGGGTCAATGACGGCGACGGGCGCCCGGCGGTTTTCTATTTCCATCCCTGGGAGATCGATCCCGGCCAGCCGCGAGTGGCGGGCGCGCCGCTCAAGTCGCGGTTGCGTCATTACAGCCGCCTGTCGGCTATGCGCCCCAAGCTTCTGAGATTGTTCAAATCCCACGCCTGGGGGCGGACCGACCAGGTGGTCGAGCGCGAGCGCGAGCGGCTGGCATGAACGCGCCTCTGCTGCAGCCGCGGCTCCGGGTCCGCGCCGAGGATCTGGACAATGAAGCGGCCTGCCGCCGGCTCGACGCCTTCGTCGCCGGCCGGAGCGGCGCCGATTTCTTCCACCGGCCGCAATGGAGCCGGGCGGTCGAGCGCGGCTGCAGCCAGAAGAGCCACTTCCTTATCGCCGAGGGCCAGGATGGAGCGATCGCCGGCTGCCTGCCGCTGACCGAGATACGCTCCTTCCTGTTCGGCCATGCCCTGGTCTCGGCCGGCTTCGGCACCGGCGGCGGCATCCTCGCCTCGGACCCGGCCGCCATCGCCGCGCTCGCCGAGGCGGCCTGGGCGCTGGCGGGGTCGCTCGGCTGCGGCTCGGTCGAGCTTCGCGGCGGCGCCCTGCCCGAGGGCTGGCCGCGGCGCGAGGGCGTCCACGCCGCCTTCTCGGCGGAGCTTCCGGCCGATCCCGACTCGATCCTGCCGGCCATGCCCAAGCGCCTCCGCTACGAGGTGCGCAAGGCGCTGGCCTGCGGCTTCGAGGTGAGCGCCGGCAACGACAGGCGCCATGTCGACGGCTTCTACCGCGTCTATTCGGAATGCGTCCGCAATCTCGGCACGCCGGTCTTCCCGGCCGCGCTGTTCGAGGCGATGGCGGACGAGTTCGGCGAGGATTGCGACGTCCTCATCGTCTGGAAGGACGGCCGCCCGCTGGCGGCCAATTTCAACCTCTATTTCGGCGGCACCGGCCAATGCCATTGGGGCGGCGGCACCGAAGAGGCGCGCCGCTGCCGGGCCAACGATTTGATGATGTACGCCTATCTTCGCCACCTCGCGGCCCGCGGCTGCGCCCGCGCCGATTTCGGCCGCTCCAAGCTCGGCACCGGCGCTTACGACCGCAAGAAGATGTGGCACCTGGACGAGCGGCCGCTCGTCTATGCGGTGCGCGCCGCGGAGGGCTCGGCGCCGCGCGACGTCAACCCGCTCAGCCCCCGATACCGGCTCCAGGTCGAGCTGTGGAAGCGGCTGCCGCTGCCGCTCGCCAACCGCCTCGGACCGCCCGTCGCCCGCGGACTCGGCTGATGGCCGACCTTCTCTTCCTCGCCCACCGAATCCCCTATCCGCCCGACCGCGGCGACAAGATCCGCTCGTTCCACGCGCTGAGGCATCTGGCCGGCCTCGGCCGGGTCCATCTCGCCTGCTTCGCCGACGACGAGGCCGACGCGGCCCATCTCGCCGGCCTGCGCGAAGCGCTCGGCCCGGCGCTCGGCGAGGTCCATGTCGAGGTTCGGCGAACCTCCCGGCTCGCGGCGGGCGTTCGCGCCCTGCTCGACGGCCGGCCGGTCTCGCTCGCTTTGTTCGACAGCCCGGGCCTGCGCCGCTTCGTCGAGCGGCTTCTCGCCGGCGGGCGGATCGGCACGGTCTTCGCCTCTTCGGGCCAGATGGCGCAGTTCGTCCCGGCCGGGCTCCGGGCCCGCTTC
>JAXDPG010000349.1:0-3082 GCA_034668485.1 Sphingomonadales bacterium | reverse complement strand
GGCGCAGGTGCCCTTCCCGAAGCGGCTTGGACAGCCGGAGGAATATGCGCGGCTGGCGGTGTTCATGGCCGAGAATCCTTATCTCAATGGCGAATATGTGCGGCTCGACGGCGCGATCAGGATGGCGCCGCGCTGAGGCGTATCGAGATCCAGCCTGGCCGCGGGGCCGAACCGACCACCGAGCGGCCGGTAACGACTCCTTACCCTTTAGGGGGGAAAGTCCGGCGATCGCATCGACTCGACGAGGAGAATCGGCATGCGTGTCGCCGCCATGCTGGAGAGAGGATTGGCCGAGGACCGGCGGCGCTTCATGCGCCATCCGGTCAATTTCGGCGCCGGCCTCGCGGCGGAGAGCGGCCGGCCGGGCTCGCCGGTGACCGTGGTCGACCTTTCCAGCCACGGCTGCGGCATCGAGGTGAGCGGCCATTGCGAGCCCGGGTCGCGGGTGTGGCTGAAGCTGCCGGGGCTGGAGAGCTGGCCCTCGCGAATCGTCTGGGCCCAGGGCGACCGCGCCGGGCTGAGCTTCGACAAGCCGCTGCACCAGGGCGTGGTGGACCGATATGCCTAGGCTGAGTCCTCCCCGGCAAATCGCCGGGGAGTAATTTCTCGCCTCAGGCCGCGGTCCAGCCCCCGTCCATGCTGAGGTTGGCCCCGGTGATCGCGCTGGCTTCGTCGCGGCAGAGGAAGAGCGCCAAAGCCGCGACCTGCTCGACCGTGACGAACTTCTTGGTCGGCTGGGCGGCGAGGAGGACGTCGTTCATCACCTGCTCTCGGCTGAGGCCGCGGGCCTTCATCGTGTCGGGGATCTGGTTCTCGACGAGCGTCGTCCAGACGTAGCCGGGGCTGATGCAGTTGACGGTGACCCCGCTCGTCGCCGTCTCCAGCGCCACCGCCTTGGTCAGGCCGGCTATGCCGTGCTTGGAGGCGACATAGGGCGCCTTGTTGGGGCTGGCGACGAGGCTGTGGGCCGACGCGGTGTTGATCACCCGGCCCCAGCCCTTCGACTTCATCCCGGGCAAAGCGAGACGGATGGTGTGGAAGGCGGCGGAGAGGTTCAAGGCGATGATCAGGTCCCATTTCTCCGGCGGGAACTCGTCGATCGGCGCGACATGCTGGGTGCCGGCATTGTTGACGAGGATGTCGACCGCGCCCGCCTCGGCCATCATCGCCTCGATCGCGTCGGCCTTCGTGAGGTCGGCGTCGCTGTAGCGGGCGCCGAGCTCGGCCTTGAGGCGATCGATTTCGGCGGGGTCGCCGAAGCCGTTCAGGATGACCCCCGCCCCCTCGGCCGCCAGCGCTCGGGCGATGGCGAGGCCGATGCCGGAGGTGGAGCCGGTGACGAGGGCGGTCTTGCCGGTGAGGAACATGGGGGACTCCGTCGTCCCGGCGGAAGCCGGGATCTCGCGTTGCAGGGCCGAGACTTTCCGTCCTGGGGTCCCGGCTTTCGCCGGGATGATGGGCCCCTTTCTCCGCCTTCTCGCGCTTTTGCAACCTGCACCTCCGCAAAGCATTGTCGTTCGATCCAAGGGAGAGCGGCATGCGTCTCGGCGGTTATCGGACCAGCGACAACGTTCGCGACCAGGGCGAGGGTTTCGGCGGAGGCGGCGGCTTCGGCGGCGGCGGCGGCGGGTGCCTCACCATGCTCCTGCCCTTCGTCCTCAGCCGCTTCGGGATCGGCGGGGTCCTCATCCTCCTGCTCGGCTATTGCGCGCTCAGCACTTTGGGCGGCGGCGGCGGCCTCGGGCTCGGCGGACCTGGGACCAGTGTCGCCCCGCACCAGGGCTCGAGCGCCACCAACGACGCCCGCCAGGCCTGCGCCGCCGATCCCGCCAAGCGGTTCGCCTGCCAGGTGCTGGCCAATACCGAGGATACCTGGGCCGAGATCTTCGCCGCCAAGGGCCAGCGCTACCAGCCCGCGGGCTTCGACTTCTACAGCGGCGGCGGCTCGTCCGGCTGCGGCGCGGCCCAGTCCGCCATGGGACCCTTCTACTGCCCGACCGACAAGCGCATCTATCTCGACACCGCCTTCTTCGACGAGCTCCAGAACCGCTTCGGCGCCGCCGGCGATTTCGCCCAGGCCTATGTCATCGCGCATGAGGTCGGCCACCCTGTCCAGGATCTGACCGGAGTGCTCGGGCAGGCGTCCGAGCAGCAGCGGCGGGTGTCGAGCCGCGAAGGCAATGCCATCCAGGTGCGGGTCGAGCTGCAGGCCGATTGCTATGCGGGAGTCTGGGCCGCCCACGCCAAGGACGAGCAGGGGCGGGCCGCGATGGAGCCGGGCGACGTCGAGGAGGGGCTTCGAGCGGCCCAGGCGATCGGCGACGACACGCTCCAGCGCGAGACCCAGGGCCGGGTCGTGCCCGAGGCCTTCACCCACGGCAGTTCGGCGCAACGCACCCAGTGGCTGAAGCGCGGGCTCGAGACGGGCGACCCGGCCGCCTGCGACACGTTCGCCGGCGCCTGACCGGAAATTCCTCCGCGAGACAAGCCCGGGCCGGCGTGGTAGCGGTCCCCGGTCGCAAAGGACCCGCCGCCATGATCCGCTTTCTGCTCGCCCTGCTGCTGCTCCCGCTCGCCGCCGCCGCCGCCGCCAAGCCGGCGCCTTTCGCCAGCGACCGGCTCAGCGTCGAGGTGACCGGCTCGGGCCCCGACGTCGTCCTCATCCCCGGCCTCAGCTCGTCGCCGCAGGTCTGGCAGGGGGCGGTCGCGGCAGTGCCGGGCTATCGCTACCATCTCGTCCACGTCGCCGGCTTCGCCAGCAAGCCGCCCGGCGCCAACGGCTCGGGACCGGTGGTCGAGCCGGTCGCCGAGGAGATCGCCCGCTACATAAGGCAAAGGAAGCTGAAGAAGCCGGCCATCGTCGGCCATTCGCTCGGCGGCGCCTGGGCGATCATGATCGCCGGGCGCCACCCCGAGCTCGTCTCGAAGGTGATGGTGGTCGACATGCTGCCCGTCCTCGGAGCGATGTTCGGCGGTCCGACCGCGACCCCTGAGAGCGTCCGGCCGATCGCGGAGCAGATCCGTACCGGCATCGCCGGCTCGGCCGGCGAGGCGCGGCGCAAGCAGATCGAGCAGACCATCG
>JAXDPG010000348.1:0-3849 GCA_034668485.1 Sphingomonadales bacterium | reverse complement strand
TGGACGTGGATGTCCTTGCGGCCGAAAATGCTCGGCTTGACGCCGTAGCTCGGGCTCCTCGCCTTGACGAACGAGAAAGCGGCCTGGATCGACTCCTGCATGACGTCGCCGAGCTTGCCGGTCGTCTTGATCTGGCCCTTGCCCGGCACTGTGACCGCTTCGATGGTGAGGAGCTCGCCGCCGACTTCGGTCCAGGCGAGGCCGGTGACGGCGCCGATCTGGTCCTCTTCCTCGCCCATGCCGTGGCGGTGGCGGCGCACGCCCGAATATTCGCCGATATTCTCGGCGGTGAGCTCGACCTTCTCGGTCTTGCCCTCGAGGATCCGGCGCAGGACCTTGCGCGCGACCTTGGCGATCTCGCGCTCGAGCGTGCGCACCCCCGCCTCGCGGGTATAATGCTGGATCAGGCTCCTGAGGCCGCTCTCGGCGAAGACCAGCTCGCCTTCCTTGAGCCCGTGCGATTCGATCTGCTTGGGGATGAGGTGGCGGACCGCGATCTCGACCTTCTCCTCCTCGGTATAGCCTTCGAGCCGGATGATCTCCATCCGGTCGAGCAATGGCTGCGGCATGTCCATCGTGTTGGCGGTGGTGACGAACATGACGTCCGAGAGGTCGTAGTCGATCTCCAGATAATGGTCCTGGAAGCGGCTGTTCTGCTCCGGATCGAGCACTTCGAGCAGGGCCGAGGCGGGATCGCCGCGGAAATCCTGGCCGAGCTTGTCGATCTCGTCGAGCAGGAAGAGCGGGTTGGAGGTGCCGGCCTTCCTCAGGTTCGAGACGATCTTGCCCGGCAGCGAACCGATATAGGTCCGGCGGTGGCCGCGTATCTCGGCCTCGTCGCGCACGCCGCCGAGCGACTGGCGGACGAACTCGCGCCCGCATGCCCGCGCGATCGAGCGGCCCAAGGAGGTCTTGCCGACGCCGGGCGGGCCGACCAGGCACAGGATCGGACCCTTGAGCTTGTTGGTGCGGGCCTGGACGGCGAGATATTCGACGATCCGGTCCTTGACCTTCTCGAGCCCGTAATGGTCCTCGTCGAGGATGTTCTGCGCCTCGGCGATGTCCTTCTTGACCTTCGACTTCTTGCCCCAGGGCAGGCCGAGCAGGACGTCGAGATAATTGCGGCTGACGGTCGCCTCGGCCGACATCGGCGCCATCGCCTTGAGCTTCTTGAGCTCCTGGGTCGCCTTGGCGCGCGCCTCCTTCGAAAGCTTGGTCTTGGCGATCTTGCGGGTCAGCTCGGCGAGCTCGTCGCCCTCCCCTTCCTCGCCCTCGTTGCCGAGCTCGCGCTGGATCGCCTTCAATTGCTCGTTCAGATAATATTCGCGCTGGGTCTTCTCCATCTGGCGCTTGACCCGGCTTCGGATCCGCTTCTCGACCTGGAGCACGCCCAATTCGCCTTCCATGAAGGCGAACACCATCTCCAGCCGCCGCACCGGATTGAGCTCGGCGAGCAGGGCCTGCTTGTCCGAGACCTTGATGTTGATGTTGGCCGCGACCGAATCGGCGAGCTTCGACGCCTCGCCGATCTGCCCCAGCTGCACCGCCGTCTCGGCCGGCAGCTTGCGGTTCAATTTCGAATAATTCTCGAACTGCTCGACCACCGAGCGCATCAGGGCCGCGACCTCGGCGCCTTCCGGCTCCTCGATCTCGACCGGGTCGATCTCGGCGACCAGATGCCCGCCTTCCATCGCCATCGCGACCAAATTGGCGCGCTGCTGGCCCTCGACCAAGACCCGCACCGTGCCGTCGGGCAGCTTCAGGAGCTGAAGCACGGTGGCGACAACGCCCATGTCGTACAGCGCGTCGCGGTCGGGATCGTCCTCGGCCGGATCGAGCTGCGAGACGAGGAAGATCTGCTTGTCCGCCGCCATCGCGCTCTCGAGGGCCGCCACCGATTTGTCGCGGCCGACGAACAGCGGCACGATCATCTGCGGGAAGACGACGATGTCGCGAAGGGGGAGGACGGGATAGGTTTGGGTCATCGAAGCTCCAGGTCGGGCCGCTCTCGGCCTTCTTGCAGCCTATATGGGAAGCGCGCCACCGTCATCAATGCGAGGGGCGCCCGGTCGCACTTCCGCCTCCGTCTGGGCCGGATCCGTCCCGTCGAATTGCCCCTTTTCCGCTCTCCACTAATATGGCAGAATCCCCAAAGGGTTAGGGGGTAGTCGGCCGAGGCCGGGAAACAGAGGCTGCGACAATTGAAACACGGGGGCTAGGCCGGCGGCATGAAGCCGCAACAGGGCTGGATTAGCGCCCGTTCGACAGGCCAGGACATCGGGGAGTCATTTATGCGTCGGTATCTGTTCGCGTGGGTTCCGCTTCTGCTGCTCGCGGCGCAGCCTCCCGTCTACGCCAAGGAGCGGGGGAACGGCTCGGCGGGCCAGCAATGCCAGCCGAAGAAGAAAAAGAGCGGCATGTTCGGAGCGATCGCCGGCGGCATTGCCGGCGCCGCGCTCGGCGGCTGGGGAGCCCCCGCCGCCGTCGGCATGCTGGCGCTCCCGGTCGGCTCGCTGCTCACCGACGCGATCCTGAGGAAGCTCGACTGCAAGGAGCAGGTCAAGGCGGCGACCGCGACCGACACCGCGACTCGCGGCGGAGTCGGCACCACCTCGACCTGGGAGAGCGATACCCGCCCGGGCGTGAAGGGCTCCTCGACGGTGCGCGATCAAAGGGCTTCGGCCGACGGCGGCACCTGCATGCTGATCACCGACGTCGTCATCGTCGACGGCGAGGAGACGACCGTCGACAAGAAGATGTGCCGCAAGCCCGGCGGCGGCAATTACGTCCTCGCGGCCTGATCGGATGCGGCGCGCATCCGCCTGCCTCGCCCTGGCGGTGCTGCTGTCGTCGTCATGGGCGCAGGCAGCGGTCGATCCAGCCAATCCGTCCTGCCCCCGGGAGCTCAATTTCTCCGCCAACAAGACGATGCAGTTCACCCTGCGCGAGGAGGACGGGATGCGCATCCTCCTCGCCGAAGGGGCGATCGACGGCGGCGTTCCGGTCCGCCTCCAGGCGGCGCTCAAGAAATATGAGCCGATCGACCAGATCTGGCTGCGCTCGCCCGGCGGCGACGCCCGCGCCGGCACCGAGGCGGGCAAGCTGATCCGTCAGTCGCTCGCCTTCACCCGAATCCCCGAGGGCTGGGCCTGCTTCAGCGCCTGCAACTTCGTCTTCATGGGCGGGCGCGGCCGGATCGTCGATCCGGGCGGCCTCTTCATCGTCCATATGTTCACCCATACCAGCGACCGCGGCGCGATCGAGGCGGAGGTGCTGCGCGGCACCGACAATACGGTGGGGATGATCGGCGACATCGAGCAGGATTCGGCGCTCCTCGCCAGCGAGGACAACGACTTCCTCATCCGCATGGGCGTCTC
The DNA here is from genome assembly GCA_034668485.1 of Sphingomonadales bacterium. GTDB lineage: Bacteria > Pseudomonadota > Alphaproteobacteria > Sphingomonadales > Sphingomonadaceae > Allosphingosinicella. Next base: position 472 of record JAXDPG010000348.1, on the reverse strand, counting down.
GCGCAAGCTGCTGACCGACATCATGTACCGCCAGAAAGCCGTCGCCGAGCAGGGCGGCGACGGCTCGACGCGCCGCTGCCTCAGCCAGGACGAAGTGTTCCAGTACAAGGTCGCGAACGTGCGGCCGGCGGCGAATTAGGCAAACCGTCGGATCTAAGCCGCGCTCTCGCCCTTCTTCTCGGCATAGACGCGGATCGGGTCCTTGCGGCCCTCGACCACGTCCTTGTCGATCATCACCTCGTCGACCCCGTCCATCGAGGGCAGGTCGAACATAGTGTCGAGCAGGATGTTCTCGAGAATCGAGCGCAAGCCCCGGGCGCCGGTCTTGCGCTCGATCGCCTTCTTGGCGACGGCGATCAGGGCCTCCTCGGTGAAGCTGAGCTTCACGTCCTCCATGTCGAACAATTTGGCATATTGCTTGATGAGCGCGTTCTTCGGCTCCTTGAGGATCTTGACCAGGGCGCCCTCGTCG
>JAXDPG010000347.1:0-10322 GCA_034668485.1 Sphingomonadales bacterium | reverse complement strand
CTGGCCGCGGTCGCCCTGTCGCCAATCGCGGCCGTCGCGGTCGTCACGACGATAATTGTCCCAGCGCTCCCAGCGCCGGTCGTTCCAGTCGCGGCCCTGCCAGTGGCCGCGCCGGCCCTCCCAATAGCGGCGATGGTCGTCGTTCCAGCGGTGGCGTCGGCCGTAGCGATCGAACACGTAGATGCCGATGCCGGGATAATAATAGTCCCCGTACCAGCCGTACCAGGGGTCGGAATAGCCGCCATAGCCGTAGCCGGAATAGCAATCGTCATAATAGGGATCGCAATAGCCGCCATAGCCAACCGAGAGCCCGCCATAGCCGTAGCCGCGATCGTAGGCGCAGGCGGAAAGGCCGAGGCCGGCGGCGAGCAGGACGGCCGTGCGGAGGCGGATGAGGGACATGAGCGACTCTCCCGAAAAAGACGCTTGAGGCGGCGAAATTCCGCCCCGGGCGGTGAACCGCCGATGAACCGTTAACCCGCTGTAAAGGAAGAGGTTCCTTTCCCGTCGCCCCAGCGAAGGCTGGGCCCCCGGAGGGCGAAGGGCCCGGCGCTCGTCCTCACCGGGCCCCAGCCTTCGCTGAGGGGACGTCAGCCCTCGATCCCGGCCTCACGGCTGGCGGAGTCGCGCTTCGCCATGTTCTCGGGGTCGAGCGGGCCGGTCGTCCGAACCCGCCGCCTGGCGCCGCCGTGCCAGATATTCTGGTAGGCCATGTAGGCGAGCACCGTCGCGAAGATCAGGAAAATGAGCACCGCCCAGCCGGCGGCGCGTCGGTTCTCGAGCCGGGGCTCGGCCGTCCAGGCGAGGAAGGCGGCGATGTCGGTCGCCATCTGCTCGCGGGTCGGGTTGGTGCCGTCGGCATAGGTGACCTGGCCGTCCGCGGTGAGCGGCGGCGGCATCGCGATGTTCAGATTTGCGAACCAGGGATTGTAGTGGAGGTTGGGCCCCGGCCGGTTCTCGGCCGGCAGGTTGGCGGGCGGGTTGCGATAGCCTGTGATCAGCGACGTCACGTAGGCCGGGCCGCCTTCGCGCGCCTTGGTGATCAGCGACAGGTCCGGCGGCAGCGCGTTGTTGTTGGCCGCCCGCGCCGCCAGCTCGTTGGGATAGGGACTTGGGAAATGATCGGCGGGAAGCGCCTTGCGGGTCGAGGGCTCGCCGGTCTTCTGATCGACGTCCGGAACCTCGATCTGCCACCGGTTCGCGATCGCCTTCACTTCCTCCTCGTTGTAGCCGAGCTCCTCGAGGTTGCGGAAGGCGACGTAGCTCAGCGCGTGGCAGGAGGAGCAGACCTCCTTGTAGATCTGGAAGCCGCGCTGCAGCTGACGGCGGTCATATTTGCCGAACGGGCCGTCGAACGAATAAGCGATGTCGCGCGGCTCCTGGTGGAAGCGGGCCTCGACCGTCTCCCGCGGAGGGTCGCTCACATAGGCGGCGACGCCCCAGGCCAGCGACCAGGCCGCAACGACGACGAAGCCGAGGCCGATCAGGATGCCGATCAGACGAACCATGATGCGTCTTTCCCCTTATTCGGCCGCATGGGCCGGACGGACGCCGGAAAGGTCGGCCGGCGCCGCTTCGCGCGCCTCCCCGTGCAGCACCGATTCGGTGATGGAATTGGGCAGCGGCAGAGTCCGTTCGGTCCAGCTCAGGATCGGCAGGATGATCAGGAAGTGGGCGAAATAGTAGATGGTCGCGACCTCGCTGATCATCACATACGGCTCGACCGCCGGCTTGCCGCCGCAATAGCCGAGCACGAGGATGTCGGCGATCAGGATCCAGAAGAACTGGCGGAAGCGCGGCCGGTAGCTGCCCGAGCGGACCGGCGACGGATCGAGCCAGGGCAGGAAGAAGAGCAACAGGATCGAGCCGAACATCGCCATCACCCCCCACAATTTCGCGGGCAGGATGAAGTCGACCGTGAACGACCTCAGGATCGCGTAGAACGGCCAGAAATACCATTCCGGCACGATCTCGGCGGGCGTCGAGAGCGGGTTGGCCGGGATGTAATTGTCGGCATGGCCGAGATAGTTCGGCACGAAGAAGGTGACGATGGCGAGCAGGATCAGGAAGACGCCGGCGCCGAAGCCGTCCTTGGCGGTATAATAAGGATGGAAGGGCACGGTGTCCTGCTCGCTCTTCACCTCGATCCCGGTCGGGTTGGACGAACCCGGTATGTGCAGCGCCCAGATGTGGAGGATGACCACTCCGGCGATCACGAACGGCAGCAGGTAATGGAGCGAGAAGAAGCGGTTCAGGGTCGGCTGGTCGGGCGCGTAGCCGCCCAAGAGCCATTGCTGGACCGGCTCGCCGATCACCGGGATCGCCCCGAAAAGGCCGGTGATCACCTTCGCCCCCCAGAAGCTCATCTGCCCCCAGGGCAGCACATAGCCCATGAAGGCGGTCGCCATCATCAAGAGGAGGATGACGAGGCCGAGCATCCAGACCAGCTCGCGCGGCGCCTTATAGGAGCCGTAATAGATGCCGCGGAAGATGTGGATGTAGGTGACGATGAAGAAGAAGCTGGCGCCGTTGGCGTGGAGGTATCGAAGCAGCCAGCCCTGGTTGACGTCGCGCATGATATGCTCGACCGACCGGAACGCCTCGCCGCCATAGGGCACGTAGTGCATGGCGAGGATGATGCCGGTGACGATCTGGATGGTTAGCGCGAGTCCGGCGAGCACCCCGAAATTCCAGAAATAATTGAGGTTGCGCGGCACCGGATAGCCGCCGCCGACCGCGCCGTAGACGAGACGCGGCAGCGGCAGCCGCTGGTCCAGCCAGCGCATGAAGCCGTTCTTGGGTTGATATTGCTCGGCCCAGGGAAAGCTCATCTTATGCGACCTCGCCGACGGCTATGACATTGTCCGACTTGAACACGTAATCGGGCACTTCGAGATTCCGGGGCGCCGGGCCTTTGCGGATCCGGGCGGCGGTGTCGTAGGCCGAGCCGTGGCACGGGCAGAAATAGCCTCCGAACGGCCCCCTGCCCTCGCCCTCGCCGGCGCCCAGCGGGACGCAGCCGAGATGGGTGCACACCCCCATCGTCACCAGCCATTGCGGCTTGCCGGGCTTGGTCCGGTCGGCGAGGCTCTGGGGATCGCGGAGCGAGGCGACGTCTACCGCGTTGGCGGCCTTGATCTCGGCCGGAGTCAGGTGCCGGACGAAGAGCGGCTGCTTGCGGAACATGGTCTTGACCGCCTGGCCGGGCTGGATCGCCGAGAGATCGACCTCGATCGAGGCGAGGGCGAGGATGTCGGCCGACGGGTTCATCTGGTTGATCAAGGGGTAGAGCGTGGCGAGGCCGGCGACCCCGGCCGCGCTCATCGCGGCGATATTGATGAAGTCGCGCCGCCGGACTCCGTCATCCTCCGCGGCCAGCGTCCCGTCGCTATGCTCAACCGTCGCCATAATATCCTTCAGCGCTTCTTACTTAAGGATGCGCGGGAAAGGAGGGCCCGCGCAGCGGCCGCGCCGAAGGGAGGCCTCCCCTGAGCGGCTTGGCGCGCCTGATAGACGCGTGAGGCGCGCTTTGCCAACTGGGATTTTAGATCCTCCCCACACAAGCTCGGGGAGGATTATCTAATGCCGGTTCAGGCGTCGGCGGTTCCATCGGTTCGGCACCGAAACGGAGACCGCCTATGCGCCCAGGGATGTCCGGACCGGAAATGAGGCCCTGGTTGATTGTCCCCGGGCCGAACGGCGGGCATTGTCGGTCGGCGAAGCCAGGCTTAAAAAGGCGCTGTGTCCGCGCGCGACACTGGGAAGGTCGCGACTATGGAGGTTCGAATGCGTATCGCAGTGATACTTGCTTTGGGTGCATTCGCTTTGGGCAGCGCGCACGCCCAGAGCAGAAGCTTCGCTATGGATCACGGGCAATATGGCGTCGGCGACCCCCATCAGGGACCTTCGGCGCACTGGCGGTCGCGGCACGGATCCGAAGCGGTGACGTGCCTGGTGAGGAAGTCCAATGGCCGGCGTGTTTGCCACTCGCGCGAGCGCTGGCGCGAGATCGCAAGCCGCATGGACGGGGGCGAGCGCGGCAAGCGCTGACGGCGCTCCCCGCCCGCGTCAGCCTCCCGAGACGTCGATCACGACGATTCCGGCTTTCTGGCCGGTGAGGACGTAGCGATAGGCGTCGGCGATCTCGGCCAGCGGATATTTGCGGTCGACGGCGGCCCGGAACTCGCCCGCGGCCATCCGCTCGCTGAGGAAATCGACGAAGCTCTGCCCGCTCCCGCGCTTCGGCAGCGGGACGCTCGCGCGGCCGTTGCGGGTGATTGCCGACCAGAGCAGGAAGAGGGTGTCCAGCCCCCACGGGCCCAGATCGGTGACGGCGAAGCGGCCGTTGGGCTTCAGCAGGCGCCGCCACTCGGCGGGCCTCATCTTGCCGACCGCGTCGAGGACGAAATCGAAGCGGTCGAGCCGGCGGAATTCGGGCGTGGCATAGTCGACGACTCGGCCGGCGCCGAGCGAGCGGACGAGGTCGAGATGGCGGCCCGCGACGACGGCCGTGACCTCCGCTCCGGCATGCCTGGCCAGCTGCACCGCCGCCGTGCCGATCGCGCCCGAGGCGCCGTAGATGAGGATCCTGTGGCCGGGCCGGAGGCCGAATTCGGCGACGGTCGCGCTCGCATAATAAGCGCCTTCGAAGACCGGCGCCCGGTCGAACGGCACCGATTCCGGAATCGCGCCGATCGGCGCGGTTGCGGGCAGGCAGACATATTCGGCCTGGCCACCAGGCCTTCCCCACGAGCACATGCCGAACACCCGGCCGCCGGGCCTGAAGGCGGCGACGCCGGACCCGACTTCTTCGACCTCGCCGGCGAAATCCATGCCGAGGATCCTGCGTTGCGGCTTGCCGCGGACGATGAGCCGCTGCAGCCACGGGTGGAGGAGCTCGCCGCAATCGGTGCGGCTGACCGTGGCGGCGCGAACGCGGACGAGGATCTCGCCCGCCGCCGGCACCGGTTTCGGCGCCTCCCCGACCTCGATCGACCAGCGCGATCCGAACCGGGTGACGATCGCCGCCTTCATCGAATGGCACTCCCGGGTAGGGATTTCCTCCTGCCGGCGCGGGAAAGCAAGGCCGGTGAGTCCCGTCATTGCGAGCGAAGCGCGGCAATCCAGCGCGGGCGGGGGTCACGGCCGCCGATGCCGGATTGCTTCGTCGCTTCGCTCCTCGCAATGACGGACGCATGCGCCTCGCCCTTTTCCAGCCCGACCAGGCCGGCAATGTCGGCACCATCATCCGCCTCGCCGCGTGCCTCGGCGTTCCGCTCGACCTGATCGAGCCCTGCGGCTTTCCCTTCTCCAGCCGGGCGCTGAAGCGGGCGGGGATGGATTATGCGGAGATGGCGGCGGTGACTCGCCACCCGGGCTGGGAGGCATTCGAGGCTCAGCTTCCGGGCCGACTCGTCCTCTTCACCACGTCCGGGGCGCTGCGCTTGCCCGAAGCCCGCTTCGAGCCGGACGACACGCTCCTGTACGGCTCCGAAAGCCGCGGCGCCCCGGAGGCGGTGCACAAGCGGGCGGGCCTCCGGGTGCAAATCCCGCAGGCCCCGGGGACGCGCTCGCTCAACCTCGCCGTGGCGGCGGGCATCGGCCTTGCCGAGGCGCTGCGGCAGACCGACGCCTGGCCCGGCTGACCGGTCATCATCCCCGCGGCAAAGGCCCAGGCCGGAAGGGTAGGTGTCCACCCTGCCCTGTGATAGGCCGGACAAGAGGGAGCGGACACGATGCCTTATCGAACGGCCTATATCTGGGCGGCTCTGTTGCTGCCGGCGGCGGCCCTCGCCTTTTGGCCCAGCTATCTGGCCAGGCTCGGCGAGGTATCGTGGATCCTCCATGCACACGGCATCACGGCCACATTGTGGATCCTGCTGCTGGTGGCGCAGAGCTGGTCGATCCACCGCGCGCGGCGCGGCCTCCACAGAATTGCGGGGCGAGCAAGCCTGGCTTTGTTTCCAATCTTCTGGGTCAGCGGGCTGCTGATCGTCCATGTCATGGCGGCCGGGTTCGTGGCCCGCTCCAATCCGTTCGAGAGCGAGTTCGGAGCGCGGCTGACGCCCGTCGACCTGCTGACCAGCGGCACCGTCCTTTTCCTCTATCACATCGCCGTCAGCCGGCGGCGCAGCGTCCTCGTCCATGCCTCGGCGATGCTGGCCATCCCGCTCTTCCTGGTACCGCCGATCGGCGTCCGCCTTCTTCAGATGGGCGGACCGCTGGCGATCGCGGGCCCGGCCGAATTCTACAAGTTCGGCTACGGCCTCGAGCTCTGCAATCTGCTCTGCATCGCCGTGGCGCTGTGGCTGTATGCGCGCCGGCCGAAAACCGCTTGGCCGTTCCTCACGGCGGCGGCCGCCATCGCCGCCCAGGGCCTCGCCTTCGAGACGCTGGGACGAAGCGCGGCGTGGGAGGCGGCCATGCCGTGGCTTGCCTCGATTCCCATTGCCGCGATCGCAGCGGTCGGCCTGCTGCTTTCGGGCGTCGTGCTGTGGGCGGCCTGGTCGGATCCCGAGCGGTCGCGCCGGCGCGGCCCTGGCGGCGCGGCTGAGCCGGTCGCGGCCGGCTGAACGGCCGTCACCCCATCTTCTCAGACGGCGGAATTTGGCGGATAGGAAGGCGGATGCCGGATCAGGTCCGGCATGACGGGAAAAGGACCATCATGAGCCCGAACGCGTCCCCGCCGCAAAAATCCCCCTCCGATTCGATCGACGAGCGGATCGCCGAGCTCGGCGACTGGCGAGGCGCGACGGTCGCCCGCGTCCGCGCCCTGATCCGCGAGGCCGACCCGGACGTGGTCGAGGAATGGAAATGGCGCGGCGTCCCCGTCTGGTCGCACGCCGGCATCCTTTGCACCGGCGAGACCTACAAGCGGGTGGTCAAGGCGACCTTCGCCAAGGGCGCGGCCCTCCCCGACCCCTCGAACCTCTTCAACTCGAGCCTCGAAGGCAACACCCGCCGCGCCATCGACATCCACGAGGGCGAGAGGATCGACGAGGAGGCCTTCAAGGCCCTGATCCGCGCCGCGGTCGCGTTGAACGTGTCCCGCGCCAGGGCCTGATTTCCCGCTAGGACGTCCGCCCCGTCATCAGCGGCCCCGCCGGCGGCGCGGCGAAATCGAGCGGCGGTACCGCGGCGCCGGGCGATCCGGCGGTGACGGCGCGGTAGAGGGGACCGCCAGCCGGGCCGTAGGTGATCGCTTCGGTCAGGAGCAGCGACAAGATCATCGCCGATATCCCCCAGCGCCAGGCGGGATGGCCGCGGCCGCTTCGCCTGATGTCGGCGAGGATTCCGACGATCGGGAAGACCATCGGTGCCGCGAACATCGCCTCGAAGGCCCAGGGCTGGAGCATAGGCATCGGCAGCAGCCGGCCGAAGGCGGGTGCGATCAGAAGCGACATGCCGCAATAATGGAGCCGCCGGTGCCAGTCCGTCCGACGCCTCAGAGCGATCGCGGCCGCGGTCAGCCCGGCGAAGGTGAAGACGATCATCGGATCGAAGACCAGGAAATGCAGCGGCCGGAAGAAGAAGGGGACCTGGCCGCGGCGCACCATCGCCGCCGTCGCCCAGCAGCCCAGCACCACCATGGCGACGACCCAGCCCGCGCCGATCCAGCCCAAGCGGCGGTGGAGCGCCATGTTGCCCCGGGCGACGAAGAAATTCTGGAGCAGATAGAGCGTGACCCAGCCCATGAAGACGATGGCGTGGGCATGGACGAGCGGCGGCGAGGCAAAAGTCGACCGGCCCATGGCGAGCTGCAGCGAGAAGCCCGCCGCGACGACCAGCGCCATGACGATCGCCGCGCGCAGGAAGAAGCGGTCGTCTCCCGCCCCAGTCACCGGCGCGGTTTCAGCGATGGTAGCCATGATCACCCCCGGCCTAGCGGGCGGAATCTTAGCGGACTCGAGCACGCCGTCAACCGGCCGGGCATGACGTTCCCGCCACACGGCTTGAAAGTCGCGGCGGAGAAAGGCAGGCGGGGCCCCGCGCCTTCGGAGATTGCCCGTGAAAGTCCAGCCTGACGACGCAATGACCAAGGTCCCTGCGGTCACCCTCGGTTTCTGGATCGTCAAGATCCTGGCGACGACGCTGGGCGAGACGGGCGGCGACAGCGTCTCGATGAGCTGGCTGGGCGAGACCAGCGCGGAGGCCGGCCGGTCCGGCCTCAACGGCTATCTGGTCGGCACCGGCCTGTTCGGGTTGCTGCTGGTGCTGCTGGTCTGGGCGCAGATCCGGGTGCGCCGCTTCAATCCCTGGCTCTACTGGGCGACGATCGTCGCCTCGACCACGGCCGGCACCACGCTCGCCGATTTCGCCGACCGGTCGCTCGGCATCGGCTATCCCGGCGGCTCGCTCGTCCTGCTCGCCTGCGTCCTGCTCTCGCTCCTCGCCTGGTACCGGACGCTCGGCACCGTCTCGGTCGACTCGATCGTCGGCCCTCGCGAGGAGGCCTTCTACTGGACCACGATCACCTTCTCGCAGACGCTCGGCACCGCCCTCGGCGACTGGGCGGCGGACGGCGCGCTCGGCTATGGGGGCGCGGCCCTGCTGTTCGGCGCGGCTTTGGCCGTCCTCGCATTCCTCTATTTCGGAACCCGGATCAGCCGCGTCTTGCTGTTCTGGGCCGCCTTCATCCTCACCCGGCCGCTCGGCGCGACCGTCGGCGACTTCTTCGACAAGCCCGCCGCCCAGGGCGGCCTCGGCATCAGCCGCCCGATCGCCTCGCTGGTGCTCGCCGCCGCGATCCTGCTCCTGATCCTGGTCCTCCCGCAACGGCCGGGCGGTCATCCGCAGACGAGGCGCGAGGGATGAGCGGAGCCGGCCGGTCCCGCGCCTGCTTCGCCGGCCCGCTCGCGCTTGCGGTCCTGCTCCTCCCCGGCGCCGCTCTTGCGGGCCCGCCCTTCCTGACCGACGACCCGGAGCCGACCGACATCGGCCATTGGGAGATCTACGCGCCGCTGGCCGAGGCCTCGGGCCGCGGCGGCGACCATGAGGGCTCGCTCGGTGCCGAGCTCAATTACGGCGCGGCGGCGGACCTCCAGCTCACCATCGGCCTGCCGGTCAGCTACGTCCACGATTCGTCGGGATATCACTGGGGCCGGGGCGATCTCGAGCTGTCGGCGAAATACCGCTTCTATCATGACGAGGCCCGCGGCCTCTCGATCGCCGCCTTTCCGGGCGTGACCCTGCCGACCTCCGGCCGCGGCCTCGGCAATTCGAAGGCGACCGCGCTGCTGCCGGTCTGGGCGCAGAAGGACATGGGCGGATGGTCGCTGTTCGGCGGGGGCGGCTACGCTATCAATCCCGGCCGCGGCAACCGCGATTACTGGACCGGGGGCGTGGCGGTGACCCGGCAGCTGTCCAAGGCTCTGCTCGTCGGTCTCGAAGCCGACCGCCAGGGCGCCGACGCGATCGGCGCGCGCGCCTCGACCAGCCTCGGCGCCGGCGCGATCCTTCGCCTGAAGCCGCCCTTCCGGCTGCTCGCCTCGGGCGGCCCGACCTTCGAGGACGGCGCCTCCTCCCCCGGCTTCCACGCCTTCGCGGCCTTGGGGCTGGACTTTTGAGCGGGTCCCGGGAGGCCTTGAAACTCCCGGCGCGGAGGGGCAGGCCGGAGCGGCCATGATCGAGCTCGACGAAGAACAGCAGCGCGCCCGCGACTGGTTCGAATCGCTGCGCGACCGGCTCTGCGCGGAGTTCGAGGCGATCGAGCGCGAGGCCGGCAGCAACGCCGAATTCGAGTACGCGCCCTGGGAGCGCCGGGACCCGGATGGCGCTCCCGGCGGCGGGGGTGTCCGCGGGCTGATGAAGGGCGCGGTGTTCGAGAAGGTCGGGGTCAACGTCTCCACCGTCGCCGGCCGCTTCACCGAGGAGTTCGCCGCCTCGATCCACGGCGCGGGGAAGGATCCCCGCTTCTTCGCCACGGGCATCAGCCTCGTCGCCCACATGGCCAACCCGCACGTCCCCGCCGTCCACATGAACACCCGCTTCCTCGCCACGACCAGGCGCTGGTTCGGCGGCGGCGCCGACCTCAACCCGCCCATCCCCTACGAGGTGGACACGGCCGACTTCCACGCTCGCCTGCGCGCCGCCTGCGCCGCCCACGACCAGACCTTCTACGAGCGCTTCAGGAAGTGGGCGGACGATTATTTCTATATCCCCCACCGCGGCGTCCACCGCGGCGCCGGCGGCATCTTCTTAGTACTTCTGGAGGGCACGTTCGACCCGCATTTCTCCTTCACCAGCGACGTCGGCGAGGCCTTTCTCGTCGTCTTCCCGATGCTGGACCGTCGGCGGATGGCGACGCCGTTAGACGTGGTCGA
>JAXDPG010000346.1:0-4965 GCA_034668485.1 Sphingomonadales bacterium | reverse complement strand
ACCCCTCCACCACCCTGCGGGTGGTCCCCCTCCCCCCGAGCTTCGCTCGCGGGGAGGATGAGGCTGGCAATCCCCAGGCCCAGCTGGAGCAGCGACAGCGCCGCCGCCAGCCACAAGGCCGCAAGCCCCGCCTCGGCGATCATTTCAGGCTCTCGCTCTTATGCTCGCCCGTCTTCGCGTCGAGCTGGGGCGGGCGGTAATTCTCGTCATGCTTGGCCAGGATCGTGTCGGCGACGAACAGCCCGCCGGGCTGGAACCGGCCCTCGGCGACGACCCCGCTATTCTCCTTGAACAGGTCCGGCACGATCCCGGTGAAGCGCACCCGGATCCGCTGCACGGTCTCGTCCCCGACCAGAAAAGTGACTGTCACTCCGTCGGCCGCCCGCCTGAGCGAGCCCGCCTGGACCATTCCGCCGATCCGCACCGCCCGGCCGAGCGGCAGGCCCTCCCGGGCGACGTCGCCCGGCGTGTAGAAATAGGCGGCCCGGTCCTTCAGCGCGGACATGGCGAGCAGGACCGCGCCGAGCACGGCGGCCAAAGCGAGCGCCAGCAGGGCCAGGCGCTGGTTCTTGGGCTTCACTTGCCGCCCTTCAGCGCGTCCGACTCACGCTCGGCGTTGCGCATGGCGGCGTAGCTCCAGCCGGTCAGCCCGAGCGTGCCGAGCAGGGCGACCGCATAGGCGCCGGCGATGAACGGCCAGTGGGTCATGCCGCCATCCTGCGCATCCGCGCCTCGACCTTCTGCCGCGCCAGCGCCGCCCGCATCCGCATCAGCACGATCGCCGCGAACAGCAGGCTGAAGCCGGAGGCGGCGGCCAGCAACGGCCACAGCATGGAAGCGTCGATGCTGGAGCGGGTCAGGCCGATGCTCTGGCCCTGGTGGAGCGTCCGCCACCACAGGACCGAATAATGGATGACCGGCAGGTTGATCGCCCCCACCAGGCCGAAAATGGCGGCGAGCCGCCCCTCCCCGCCCCGTTCGCGCTCTGCCTCCGCCAGGGCGATGTAGCCGGCATAGAGGAAGAGGAAGACCAGCATCGAGGTCATCCGCCCGTCCCATTCCCACCAGGTCCCCCAGGCCGGGCGGCCCCAAAGCGAGCCGGTGGCGAGGCAGATGGCAGTGAAGACCGCGCCCGGCACCGCCGCCGACCGGGCCGCGATTCCGGCCAGCGGATGGCGCCAGACGATCTGCATCAGGCTGGCGGCGGCGATCCCCGCCCAGCCCGCCATGCCCAGCCAGGCGGCGGGAACGTGGACGTAGAGGATCCGGACCGTATCGCCCTGCAGATAATCGGGCGGCGCGAGGAACAGGCCCCAGCCGAGACCGGCCGCGACCAGCAGCGCCCCGCTCCAGCCGAGCCAGGCGGTGAGCGGCCGCGCAAGCCGCAGGAAACGTGCCGGATTCGCGAAAATATGCATTTGCCCGGAAGCGTCTGTAGCGTGGCCCATCCGTCATTGCGAGCGAAGCGACGCAATCCAGTGCAGCTTCCGAGCGGCCTCTACACCCTCTACCGCGCACCGGCTCGGCCGGGGGCGGCGCGCGAGGCGGCGCCGCTCCAGGCGTCAGCGGCCGATCAGCCGCATCGCCATCGCATCGGCGACCTCGGCCGGGTTGCGGCCGGTGGCGGCGCTCTCAGTCCAGATCTGCTCGAGCCGGACCGGGATCTGCTCGATCCGCTCGCGCACCAGCGCCTGGTCGCCGTCCTTCAGATATTCGGTCGAGACGTTGATGATGCCGCCGGCGTTGATCACGTAATCGGGCGCATAGAGGATTCCGCGCTGGTGGATGCGCTGGCCGTCCCCGGGCGCGGCGAGCTGGTTGTTGGCGCCGCCCGCGACGACCGGCACCTTGAGCGCCGCGATCGAATCCGCGGTGAGGATCGCGCCGAGCGCGTTGGGGCTGAGCACGTCGGCCTCCAGGGTCATGATCGCCTCGGGCGCGACCGCCTCGCCGCCGACCTCGGCGGCGAGCGCCTCGGCGCGGCCGCGGTCGATGTCGGCGAGGCTGATCCGGGCCCCTTCCGCCGCCGCCCGGCGGGCGAGGCCGGAAGCGACGCTGCCGGCGCCCTGGACGGCGATATGGACTCCGGCGAGGCTGTCCTTGCCGAGCGCCCGGCGGACCGCCGCCTTGACTCCGAGGAAGACGCCGTAGCTGGTATGCGGCCCGGGATCGCCCCCCACCGAGCCTTCCGCCACCGGCAGGCCGGCGACGTGGCGCGTTTTCTTCGACAGGGCGACCATGTCGGCAACGCTCATGCCGACATCCTCGGCGGTGACGTAGCGCCCGCCCAGCTCTTCGACCGCGCGGCCATAGGCGGCGAGCATCTCCGGGGTCTTGGTCTTGTCCGCGTCGGCGAGGATCACGGCCTTGCCGCCACCGAGCGGCAGCCCGGCCATCGCATTCTTGAAGCTCATGCCACGCGACAGCCGCAGCGCGTCGCGCACCGCGTCGCCGGTTTCGGTATAATGCCAGAAGCGCACGCCGCCGCCTGCCGGGCCGAGGAAGGTAGAGTGGACCGCGATGACGGCGCAGAGGCCGCTGGCCCGGTCCGTGACGAAGTGGACGATTTCATGGCCGTCGAAGTCGGGATAGTCCCAGAGGGATTGCATTCAAAGGTCCTGAACTGTGCAGGCGCGGTGGGGCGGCCAACGGGACTTGAACCCGCGACCCCCGGTACCACAAACCGGTGCTCTAACCAGCTGAGCTATGGCCGCCACTATGCGCCTGAAGGTGCGGCGGGCACATAGGGGCCGGGGCGCCCGAGCGTCAAGGGAAGCCTCACCAATCCACCAGGCCGAGCCGCTCGCGGCGGAGCCAGCGGCCGAGCATCAGCGCCGCGACGACGGCGAGTCCGGTCGCGAGGCCGGTCCAGATGCCGACCCCCTCCCAGCCCAGGCCGAAGGCGAGGCCGACGCCGGTCAGCAGGCCGACCCCCCAATAGCCGAAGGCGGCATAGGCCATCGGCACCTTGGTGTCGTGAAGCCCGCGCAGCATTCCGGCGGCGACCGACTGGGCGCCGTCGAACACCTGGAACAAGGCGGCGAGGAAGAGGAAGGCCACCGCCAGCGAGATCACCGGCAGGTTGGCCGGCACGTCCGGATCGAGGAACAGCCCGACCAGCCGGTGCGGGATCGCCAGCATGACCAGCGCCATCAGCGCCATGAACGAGACTCCGAGCGTGAACGCGGTCCAGCCGGCTCGGGCGATGCCGGCGCGGTCGCGGCGGCCGAAGGCGAGCCCGACCCGAACCGTCACCGCCTGGCTGAGCCCCAGCGGCACCATGAAGGTGAAGGCGGCGATCTGGAGCGCGACCGCGTGGGCGGCGATCGAAGCGGGTCCGATCAGGCCCATCAGGAAGACGGCGGTGTTGAACAAGGTGATCTCGAGCGCCAGCGTCACCGCAATGGGAAGGCCGAGCCGCCACACCTCACGGAAGCGCTGCCAGTCGGCCGCCCAGAAGCGGCCGAAAAGGCGGTAGCGGCGGAAGCGCGGATGGAAGGTCACCACCGCCGCCATGGCGAGGAACATGAAGCTGTTGGCGCAGGTGCTGCCGATGCCGGCGCCGCGCAGGCCGAGGGCGGGGAAGCCGAACTTGCCGAAGATGAGGGCATAGTTGAGGCCGGCGTTGAACAGGACGCCGGCGGCGCCGACGACCAGCGACCAGACCGGCTTCTCGAGCGCCGAGACGAACGAGCGCAGCACCAGATACCAGAGCGCCGGCAGCATGCCCCACATGAAGGCCCGGACGAAGGTCTCCGCTCCGGCGGCGAGCCGCGGATCCTGGCCGAGCAGAAGCAGGATCGGCCTCGTCTGCCAAAGCACGACCCAGACCGGCACGGCGATCGCGGCCGCGGACCACATCGTCTGGCGAACGGTGCGCCTGACGTCCCGGACGCTGTGCCGCCGGGCGCCGAGCTCTTTAGCCACCATCGGCGCGGCGGCGATGACGAGGCCGATTCCGAAGATGAAGAAGGCGAAATAGAGGTTGATGCCGAGCGTGCCGGCGGCGAGCACGTTCGAGCCGGCCCGGCCGAGCAGGAGCACGTCGGTCGACTGGATCAGCGATTGGGTGAGGTTGGTGAGGATGAGCGGCCAGGCGAGCGCGACCGTCGCGCGAATCTCCTCGCGCCAGAGGCGGCTGTCGGGTCGGCTTCGCTGAAGCATGGAGCTTGCCCTAGCCGCCCCGTCATCCCGGCGGAAGCCGGGACCTCGGGTCGATAAGGCTCTGCGTGTCTCGACGAGGTCCCGGCTTTCGCCGGGATGACGGAGTTCCCATCTACATCCCATGATCCCCTTGTCCGTCCTCGACCTCGCCCCCGTCCCCGAAGGCGCCGACGCCGGCCGGGCGCTGCTCAACTCGCTCGAGCTCGCGCGATCGGCCGAGCGGCTCGGCTACCAGCGCTTCTGGATGGCCGAGCATCATTCGATGCCCGGCATTGCCAGCGCCGCGACCGCGGTCGCGCTCGCCTTCGTCGGCGCCGGCACCTCGACGATCCGGATCGGCGCCGGCGGAGTGATGCTGCCCAACCACGCGCCCCTGGTCATCGCCGAGCAGTTCGGAACGCTCGAATCGCTCTTCCCCGGCAGGGTCGATCTCGGCCTCGGCCGGGCCCCGGGCACCGACCACGCCGCCGCCATGGCCCTGCGCCGCAACCTCGCCTCGGACGAGAACCAGTTCCCGCGCGACGTCGTCGAGCTGATCGATTATTTCGCCCCGTCTCGCGACGGCGCGAAGGTTCGCGCCATACCGGGCGAAGGGCTGCGCATCCCGGTCTGGATCCTCGGCTCGAGCCTGTTCGGGGCGCAGCTGGCGGCGATGCTCGGCCTGCCTTATGCTTTCGCCTCCCATTTCGCGCCCGGCCAGATGATGGAGGCGATCGCGGTCTATCGCGAACGCTTCCAGCCCTCGGCGCAGCTGCAACGCCCTTATGTGATGCTCGGCTTCAACGCCTTCGCGGCCGACAC
>JAXDPG010000345.1:0-6983 GCA_034668485.1 Sphingomonadales bacterium | reverse complement strand
CACCCTGACCAAGACACTTTTAAAGCAAGCTGGCGAGAGGCTATCAAGATTGCACACAATAGCAAGCGGCCAATTCATTTTCATCGGACTGAGCTTCACGGGGGTAAAGGCCCAAACGGCTTGCAGGTATAATCTATCAGCCTGATTTCGCTCCATTTCTTATTGAGTAGATTCGACATAGATGATCCCACGACCGCTGCCTGAAGAGTGCACGCGGTTCGTTCGCGACGGGGGATACGGCTTGACCTACGTCTGGATTGTGTGCAATCGTCCGTCGGATCATTTCGCGTATGCCCGTCAGGAGGACAGCGCGCGACGGCGAGCGCGACTCGCCGCATTGGGAGAGTCACATGGACGCTGTCTTACCCGACGCCTTAGCCCCGCTTGCCGGACGGATCATTGACGTCGACAGCCACGAGCAGATGCCGGCCCAAGTATGGGTCGAAAATTTCGGCGAAATTGCCCGCCCCTTTGCGGAAAAGCTGATGGCAAAGGCCCCGCAGCGCAACATCAATCACCCCAACGTTCAAGGTTACGCGGGAGACGTCCGTGAGCTTAACGCCGAGACGGTATGGACCACCAAAGGGCCGACGGCTCCAGGGGCTGTCGACGTGCGGCGGCGGCTAGACGTGATGGACCTTATGTCGGTGAACCGCCAGCTGATGTTCCCGACCGGCGTCGGCCTCTATGGAGCGCTCCTTTATAGCGCGCCCGAGGAATCGGAGATGTACCAGCTGTTCGGAGAGCGGGCCTACAGCCTTGGCGCGGAGATGATCAGCGCCAATAATGTCTGGGCGGTCAAAGCAGCGAAGGTATCGCCGCGAATTCGCCCGGTTGCTCCGGTTTATGGCGACACGCCGGAAGAGCTGTACGCGATCACCAAAGCGCTGATCGACGACGGTATCAGGGCGATCATGATGGTTTCGGGCCGCCTTCCGGGCGGCGTGTCCCCGGCATCAAACGAACTCGATCCCTTCTACGCCATGTTGGCTGAAGCGAACGTCGCCATGACGCTTCACATCGGGACCGAGCTGCTTTTCTTTCGCACCATGGAATGGGGACGCGCGAAGGCCTTCGAGGGATTCAAGATCAACGACGAGATCAGCATGGACCCCTGGCGACTGTCGGCCATGCACCTCGCCGCGCAAAACTATCTGGCGACGATGATCACCGGCGGCGTGTTCGATCGCCATCCGACCCTACGGACTGGCGCGCTTGAGTTTGGCGCGCACTGGATCGGACCGCTCGCCGACATGCTCGATCTTTGGCATGACAACAATCAGTCGATCGAGCCGGCTCTGTTCGCGGACGGCAGCAGCGGCCGGAAGCTCCCACTACGGCCGTCGGAATATATCGCGCGCAACGTACGTGTCGCGCCGTTCGATTTCGAACCGGTCGGTGCCTATATCAGCAAATACGGCCTCGAGGACGTCTATTGCTTCGGAAGCGATTATCCCCATGTCGAAGGGGGGAAAGACCCACTCGGCAGGCTGGCCGAATCGCTCTTGTCGTCGGGCCACGGTCCCGAAGTCATCGAGAAGTTCTTCGTGCTCAACGGCGAGCTGCTTCTTCCCGCCTAGAGCGCTTCGGTATGGGTGCCGTGAGAGACGCTCCCGGCGCGGCTACGTCTGACGGGTGGCACGGCTGCGCAGCCGGTACCAGGCAATGAAGGCCGAGGACGCCGCACAGGTCACCCCGACCAAGGTGAACGCCTTGCCGACTCCCGCGGGGTCGTCCGGGAAAAAAAGCTGACTGGCCCCACCGATCAACGCGCTGCCGAGCGCGAGTCCGCCTAGGCTCGACATCACCAGCAGCAACGCGGTGCTCAGCCCCCTCAGTTCGTTGGGGACCGTCACCTGGATCGCTGCCATCACGCTGCCCGAATAAGCGCCTTGGACGGTCACGGCGAAGAACCAGAGGATCGTCACCAAGCCGAGATTTCCGAGCAGGGGCGTGATCATGAAGCAGGCAATCAGGCTCGCGACGATGAAGACGGTTCTGAGATAAGGTTCGTGAGCGCCTGAACGTATCAGCCTTTCAGTAAACAGGGCTCCCAAAGTAGCCCCAAGCAAGCCTCCGCCGAGGTGGATGAGGCCAAGCTTGAGACCGATCTCTCCGGGCGTCAGGCCGAAATTGCGGGTGAGATGCGTCGGAAACCAGGTTACCGCGCCGAAATTGACAATCGAAAGCAGGGTTCCGCAGATGTAGAGCGGCGCCAGTGTCGCCCGCATGCGCCAGAAACTCGCCAACGCGGCGGTGAAGTTGATGTCGGACATGCTGGAGCGGCCTTGACGCTCCGGCTCACGGATCAGGAGGACGAGTCCCGCAACCATGATGCCCGGGAGGCCCACGGCGAGGAAAGTGAGCTGCCAAGGCGCCAGCTCGACTCCGAAGGGAGCCGCCTTGAGCCGTTCAAAATATTCGATCACCTGGCCCCCTACGAGCAGAGACAGGCCGGCACCCAGCGTCGTGCCCTGTCCGAACAAGCTGGTCGCGCGGACCAGCTTGTCGGGCGGAAAAGAATCACCCAGCACCGAATAGCCGGCCGGTGCCAGCGCCGCTTCCCCAATACCAACGCCCATTCGGAAGACGAACAGAGCAAGGAAGCTGTTCGCGAGTCCGCAGAGGGCAGTCATAAGGCTCCAAAACAGGATGCCGGTCGCGATGATGTAAATTCGGTTGTAGCGATCGGCGAGGCGGCCGATCGGAATGCCCATCATGCTGAAGAACAGTGCGAAAGCCAGGCCCTGAAGCAAACTCACCTGAAAATCGCTGATATTGAGATCGGCTCGGATCGGATTGACCATCAGGGCCAGGATCTGCCGGTCGAGAAACGAGACGATATAGGCGAGCAGCAAGATCGCGAGCGTCGCGAGAGCGCGTGGAGCGGTAGGGTAGCGGCGCATCGCTCTGGCTACTCGCTAGCTGGAGAAAAAGGCGCTTGCAATGCGTGATCGGCGGCTGATCGCCCGGCCGCCCGGCCGAAGGCGAAGGCCGCGACGAGCGAGCCGCCTCCTCCGATGTAGGAATCGCCGAGGATGCCGCCTACCGTCTCGCCGGCCGCGAAGAGCCCCTCGAGGGGTCGACCGGTTGCACCGATGACGCGGGCTTGGGCATCGGTCCGCAGGCCGGCCCCGGTTATTCCGATGATCGCGGGGCGTATCCGTACCGCATAGAAAGGCGGGTGACGGACCGGGCGCAGCAGCGCCGCCGACTTGAAATACTCACTGTCCTCGCCCGTCTCGCAATCCAAGTTGTAGCGGTCGACAGTGGCGGTCAGGCGGGCGGGATGTATACCGGCCGTTTCGGCCAGTTCTTCAAGACTTGCGCAACGCAGGATGCGCCCGCTTTCGGCCATCTGTGCGAGCCGATCGGGAGTCCAGCTGGGCGAGGTCACTGCCTCGCCTCCCTTGCTGCGGTCAATCACCTCCCCCGCGCGCGCTGCCTCATCGAACACGGCGAAACACTCTCCACCCGGCAGCTCCCGCAGGATCGCCCCCGATACTGAATAATCGATCGACTCATCGACGAACCGGCGTCCGTCGCGACTCACGAACAAAAACCAGCCGGGCAAATAGGGTTCAAAGTCCCGTCCGAAGCCAGGCGTCAGAAGCGTCGTCACGGCACCCACTCCCGCGATCTCGGCTCCGGCCTCCACGCCCATTTCGATGCCGTCGCCGCGGCATAAAGGGGAGCCGACATACCAGATCCAGTCGCCATAACGCGCGGTCTCCGGCAGATAGCGAGCTATCAGCTCATGATTGGCGCCGAAGCCGCCTGTGGCGAGCACGACCCCTGGGGCCGCCACGGCCTCACCGTCGACGATTATTCCCTTTACGCCGTCGTCCTCCACCAGCAGGCTTTTCACCCTGGTATTGAGAGCGACAGTCACGAGAGGGTGGCCGCTGACTTCCCTGTCCAGAACCTCGGCGATGGCCTCACCGCGCCCCTCGGCGCGGTGCCCGCGGGGGACCCCGTCGAGCCCTGCGGCGTACAGCCGATCGACGGGGAAACGAATTCCAAGCGACATGAGCCATTCCAGCGTCGGCCCGGAGTCGCGGCAGAGCTGGCGGATCGGGCCTGGGTTCAGCCGGTAGCGGTTGAGCGCCATATAATAGCTGTACATCGACTCGGGATTGTCCGCGATGCCAGCGGCGCGCTGCACGCTGGTGCCGGCGGCATAGACGACCCCGCCCGAGAGCGCGGTCGAACCACCCATGCGTTTGCCGGCCTCTAAGAGCAGCGTTCGGGCGCCTCGCTTCGCCGCGGTCAGCGCTGCCGCCATTCCGGCGCCGCCGGCACCTACGACGATCACATCGAACATCGCCTCCAAGCTCACTCTCCCTCGATCCGCCGGCGGGCTCAAAGACCCGTCTCGGCACGATGGCCAGGGCGTAATGCAGCGGACATCGGCTCGTTGTTATGTATGCATAACGTCGAATTCAGCTTAATCGATTGCGAGTCGTCCGAAAAGGCGATTTGTACATTGCATACATATTGACAGACCGGCTGGGGACTGCGATGCCTGATCGGCGTGGACGAACGAGCGAAAAACGCCGTCGCGCTCCTCGCATTGCCCGGCCTGAAAAACTGGTCGCGTAGTCGGGATCGGCCACAGGAGAGGTAGGATAATATGGGGACGATCACTCACGACGTGCCGAGGCTCGATGCCGACCCGTTCGCCATCGACACGCTCCTCAACCCATATGCTGTTCAGGAGCTGGTTCGCGAAATCGGTCCGGTTTCCTATGTCGAGCGCTATGGAAGCTATGCCGTCGGACGCTACGACGAGGTCCGCACCATTCTGCGGGACTGGGAAAGCTTCACGTCGACCGCCGGCGCCGGCCTGACCGACATTCGCAAGCCGGACGCGTGGCGCCAGCCGGGGCCTATCGTCGAATCGGATCCGCCCGATCACACCCGGATACGCGGCGTACTGAGCAAAATCATCTCGCCCAAGATCATCAAGGGCTGGCAGGAGTCCTTCCAGGCCGAGGCCACGCTCCTGGCAGACCGGATGTGCGAGGCGCGCGACGTGGACGGCGCGAAGGACATCGCGGAAGCCTTCGTGATGAAGGTGTTCCCCGAATCGCTCGGCCTGTCGCCTCACCGCGAGAACATGGTGATCGTGGGCAACTATAACTTCAACGCGCTCGGTCCGAAGAACGAGCTGTTCGAACGCTCCGCCGCGGAGCTGGCAGGGATTGCCGAATGGTTCGACGCCGCTCAGGACCGGGAGGGGGTAGCGCCGGGCAGCTTCGGTGAGCAGGTCTACAATGCGGAAGACGAAGGGCTGCTCGAGCCCGGCGTGGCGCGCGGCCTTGTGCGGACCCTGCTTCGCGGCGGCATGGACACGACGATCAGCGGCATCGGCAGCATGTTAATGTTCCTGTCCCAGCAGCCGGACCTGTGGCGGACGATGCGGAGTGACCGCTCACGGATGAAATTGGCCTTCGAGGAAGCGATCCGGCTCGAAGCGCCGATCCAATCCTATTATCGCACAACCACCAAAGAGGTTGAGGTGGGCGGCGTGCGGCTCGAGGCCGATACCAAGGTCCAGGTATTCATCGGCGCGGCCAATCGGGATCCGCGCAAGTGGGAGGACCCGGACCGTTATGATCTTGGCCGCTCTCCTGCCGGTCACCTTGCCTTCGGTCAGGGTATCCATCTCTGCATCGGTCAGCTTATCGCGCGAATGGAAGCGGAGAGCGTCCTTGTCGCGCTGCTCGATCGCGTTAAGGAACTGCAGCCCGTCGGTAAGCCCGTCTACCGCCCCCTCAACACACTCCGCACGCTCGACGCACTTCCGCTCCGTCTGATTCCGGCCTGAGCCTGATCCAGCGGCATTGAGAAGCGACCTGGAGAAGCAAATGTCGGCCGAAAACCAGATCGACGTTGTCGGCGAATGGGTGCACGTCAGCTACCAGGAAGCATCGGCGATGCGCGAGGTCTATGGTTTTGCGGGCACGCAAGGGAAGGTGAACCTCGAGGGAGTGCGCTTTCGACCGGTCGGGCGGCCGTCACGCACCCTCCTTATTTACATGCACCCCGCCTCAACCCTGCAACTGCTGCCCGTGCCCCGGGCGATGGCCGCCGCCGGCGTCCACGTGCTTTGCGCGGGCAGCCGCTATGCGCGCAACGACACGCCATTGATCATGGAGAACGTGCTCAACGACTACGGGGCGTACGTGCGTCATGCGCGCGAGATTTGGGGATATGACAGGATCGTCCTGGTCGGATGGTCCGGCGGCGGATCGCTGACAGCCTTCTATCAGGCGCAGGCCGAAAAGATGACGATTACTCAGACGCCCGCCGGAGACCCTGTCGACCTTTCCGCACTGATGCCGGGTGACGCCTTCATTTTTCAGGCGGCGCATCTTTCCCGCGCCGACGTGCTGGCGGACTTCATCGATCCCTCGGTGCTCGACGAGACCGACCCCACCATCCGCGATGCGGAGCTCGACCTGTACGATCCCCGCAATCCCAACCAGCCGCCCTACAGCAGCGACTATCTCGAGCATTTCCGCAAGGCGCAGCTCGCGCGGATCAGGCGACGCACCGCTTATGTGAAGGAGGTGCTTCACGATTTGAAGTCAGGGCGGACAGGCGAGGTTGAACGCGGCCTCCTGACGCACCGTACGCTCGCCGACCCTCGCTTCCTCGATCCCACCATCGATCCGAACGACCGCCGGGCCGGCTGGTGCTTTCTTGGCGCGCCTGAGGCGTCGAACAGCAGCCCGGCAGGAGTTGCGCGCTATTCCACGCTTCGCGCCTGGCTGTCGCAATGGTCGATAGACGACACGCAGGCGCGCGCGCTGACCAACGCGCCATCGATAAGCGTCCCACTCCTGGCGATCGAGAACGGCGCGGATGACGCCGTCCCGCAGCCGCACACGCGGCTATTCTTCGAAGCGGCCGGCAGCAAGGATAAGACAATGGCCGTTATTCGCGGTGCGGATCATTATTATGCAGGACACGCTGAC
>JAXDPG010000344.1:0-8235 GCA_034668485.1 Sphingomonadales bacterium | reverse complement strand
GGCGGCAGGACCAGCGCCTCGCCCTCGATCATTTCGTGTCTCCTAGTCCTCCCCACGCGGCCTTGCCGCGCGGGGAGGGGGACCAGGCGAAGCCGGGTGGAGGGGTAATCCGGGTCAAAGTAATATTTTGACCCGACGGCCGTCAGGCCGCGAACTTCAGAAGCTTGATCGACTCCGAATTCGCCACCTGCCCGCCGACCCGCTTGGTCGCGTAGAAATGGACGAACGGCTTGTTGGTGAACGGATCGCGCAGGATCTGGGTCTCCGTCCGCTCGGCGATGAGGTATCCGATCCGGAAGTTGCCGAACGCGATCGACAGGCTGTCGGCGGCCACGTCGGGCATGTCCTCCGCCTCGACCACCGGATAGCCGAGCAACGTGTCGGGCTGTCCGGCAACCAGCCCCGGCTGCCACAGGAACGCCCCGTCCGCGGTCTTGAACTTGCGGATCGACGAGGCCGTCGCCGAGTTCATCACGAACGCCGCGCCCTGCCGGTAGGGCGGCCGAAGCGCCTGGACGAGATCGATCAGCTTGTCGCCGGGATTGGCCCCGAACGCGCCCGCCGCACCGGTCGCCAGGAACTGCAGGGTCCCGAACGCCCGCACCGAATCGCCCTGCGCCGAGGTCGGCCCGGCCAGGAACCCCTTCGGGCGGTTGACTCCGTTGCCGCCGACGAACGCCGTGCCTTCGGCCCGCGCGAACTCGGTGGCGATTTCCTGCGCCAGCCACGCCTCGACGTCGAACGCGCTATCGTCGAGCATCGCCTGGCTCGCCGCAGGATTGGCGTAGAGCTCGCCGGACGGCGGAGCGACCTCGATGAAGGTCGGGGTCGCCGTCTCCGGCCGGGCGGCCGTCTCGCTGACCCAGCCCGACGGAGTGCCTCCGGTCGTGACCAGCTTGCGGTAGCCGGCGCTGCCGACCCTGACGACGTTGGCGATCGCCCTTATGGGCGAGATCGAGGTCAGCAGCCGACCGATCTCGGCGTCGATCTCCTCGGGCACGGCATAGCCGCCGGCGGAGTCCGTCGTCCCGGCCAGCGCCTTCAGCTCGACCCCGGCCTCGAGACCCTTCCTGAGGTAGGAGTCGACGAAGGGCGAGGCCTGCGCCTTCGCCCCGCTCAGCGCCGGCCGCGCCCCGGCGACCGCCTGGGCATCGATCCGCGCCTTCAATTGCGCCATCTCCTCCTTGAGCTGCGCGACCTCCTCCTCGTCCCGCTCCAGCGCCTCGAACGACGCCTCCAGCGCATCCGCTTTCACTTCCAGCATGTCCCACTCTCCTCTTGTCCGACGCCCAGCGCGTCATTCCCGCGAAGGCGGGAATCCAGCTTCCTTGCGATCTTCGATTGCCCTGCTCGCCGCCGCTGCGGCTCGCTCGCGGCACCGGCTACGGCGAACGATCCTGCACCGCGTGCACGCGCGCTTTGGGCTGCATCGGCGTGGTCACCAGGCTCACTTCGACCAGCTCCACATCCGACAGCTCGCGCGGCCGCCCGCCGCTCGCCTTCCTCACCCGATAGCCGAAGCTCAACCCCGCCACCGTTCCTTCGCTGAGCAACGCCGCCGCCTCGCGCCCGCAGCGTCCGTCGGACAGCCGGGCGATCACCCTGAGGCCGCGCCTGTCCTCCTTCAGATATTCGATGCGTCCGATCGGCCGGGCGACGTCGTGCTGCCACAGCAGGGGCACCGCCTTCGCCCCCCGCCTCAGGCTGCGCTCAAACGCGCCGGGGCGGACGACGTCGCCGCCCCGGTCGGGCCGGTCGAAGATCGCGGCATAGCCCGCGAACCTCATTTCAAAAGGTCCAGCAGCCCGAGCTTGACGCTCATCCCCAGCACCAGCAGCGCCAGCACGATCCTCACCGCCCAGCTCACCACCGCCTGCCAGGCCGATTTCTTGGCGTCGCGCCAGGCCTGGAGCAGCTCGCGCAGCTCGTCCATGTCGCGCCGCGCCTTCTGGTCCCTGAGGCCGAGCGCCTCGAGCGCCCGTTCCGCGCCCAGTTCGCTCGCTTCCTCGACCAGCGCCCGCAGGGTCACCATCCCCGCCCCCTGCCCCTCGGCCTGGGCGACGAGCAGGGCGAGCATCGAATTGCCCGGTTCGGTCATGTCGATATCCTTGGATTGCGTCGCCCCAGCGACGAACGACGCTACCGCTCCAGCAGCGCGTAGACCGGCTTGTTGTCCGCATAGACCTGCCACAGCGCCACCCGGCGCCCGTCGCTCACCGCCCGCCAGGCCGCCTGTATCTCCCAGCCGCCGCCGTCGATCGCGCGGCCGTCGCGGTGCAGGGTGCCGCGGGCGCGGCCGTGGAGCAAAGCCTCCATGCCGTCGGCGATCAGGCCGTCCACCTCGATCCGATAGTCGGGGAACAGCCGGAAATAGCCCCGCCAGCCGTCGGTCAGGGCGCTTCGCCCCTCGATCCGCCGGCCGAGCGAATCGACGAACACGCCGTCGAGGCTCATCGCATTGGCCACCCGCTCGGCATGGCCGCCGTTGATCGCCTCGACCATCGCCTCGACGACCGCCCGCGTGTCCATCCGTTCCTCCCCGGGCCTAGAAGCCCAGCATCTCCCTTTTCTCCTCGCGGGTCAAAAAGTCTGCCGCGGTCACCTGCGCCCACAGCCGCTCGCGGTCCTCGGCGAGCGCGGTCACCTGGTCGACGTCGAGCCTCAGCCTCAGTCCCGGCCACCAGGCGCCGAGCGCCGCCGCGATGCCGCGAAGCAGCTTGTCGGCGAGCGGCAGCACGGTCAGCCGCCACAGCGCCCGATTGGCCTCGCGATAATTGGCATAGGTCGAATCGCCGGGCAGGCCGAGCAGCATCGGCGGCACTCCGAAGGCCAAAGCGATCTCCCGCGCCGCCGCCGCCTTGAGGGCGACGAAATCCATGTCGGCCGGGCTGAGGCTCATCGCCTGCCAGCTCAGCCCGCCCTCGAGCAGCATCGGCCGCCCGGCATTGGCCGACCCGCCGAAATGGCGCTCGAGCTCGTCGCGCAGCCGCTCGAACTGCTCGGGCGCGAGCGGCCCCTCGCCGCCGTCGAGGCTGAGCGCGCCCGAGGGCCGGGCGGCATTGTCGAGCAGGGCCTTGTTCCAGCGCGTCGCCGAATTGTGGATCGCGACCGCGCCCGCCGCCGCGCCGAGCGCTCCGAGCCCGTAATGGTCGTCGAGCGGGTGCATCGCCTTGACGTGGATGAGCGACGGCCGCCCGAGCGCGTCGCGCGCCGCCAGCCGCGCCTTCACCGCGCCGGTCCGATAGATATAGGCGGCCGGCCAGCCGCCCGCATCGACCTCGACCGTGACCCGCTCGGGCCTCAGGGCGAACAGCTCCGCCGGAATCCCGTCGGCGTCGGCCAGGATCTGGACGAAGGCGTTGCCGTGGAGCAGCAATTGCGCCGCCGCCATGTCGAGCAGCGGCGGATTGACCAGCGCCAGCGCCTTCGCCGAAGCCGCCGCCCCCGGTTCGCCGCCGGCGGCGTAGACCGGCGCCCAGGCGACGCTCTCCGCGACCAGCCGGACCGCCCGCTGCGCGATCGGATTGCCCAGATAGGCGTCGCGCACCTGCGCCTCGTAGCCGCGCGGCCATTCCCCGGCCGGGGCCGCCCCCGCATAAGCGCGATGCAGCAGGGGCCGCGCGGCCGGCCGCGCGGCCTTCCTCGAATACCAGAATTTCATGACTGTCTCCCGAAGGAACCCCTCTCCCGCTTTTCGCGGGAGAGGAGGGGCCCAGGCCGAAGGCTTGGGAGGTGAGGGTCTGAACGCCGGCCTCAGCAAGACCCTCACCTCCCACCGCTTCGCGGTGGGCCGCTCCTCTCCCGTGAAGGACGGGAGAGGGATGAGGGCGCCTGCGCCGTCCGATATCAAGCTTTAGCCCGGCCTGTCCTTGGCTCCGGTCGGAAAGGCGTGTCGCACCTGCGCCCGCGGCGCCGGTTGCCGGTCACCAGGGCGTGTCTTTGCCGCCTCTCATGACGCCGCAGCCGATCCCTTCCGGGCAGCCGGCAGAGCCGTTGCCCTGCTTGCGCATCAGCCCGACCTGCTCCTGCAATTTCATGTCGTCCCATTCCTGGGCGCTATGGCATTCGCGCACCCGCGCCACACGCGAGCCGATCACCGGGCGGCTCTTGCAGATCTCGCGCTCGGGATCCCAGCCCGGCTCCCCCTTCTTGGGCGGCGCCGCGCCCGCCGCCGCCGCGGCGGCGAGCAAGGCCAGCCCCGCGATCGCCTTGCCCGAGCTCAAATCGGCGAATCCTGGCTGCCGTCGCAGCCGCGGCACCCCGGCGAGCCGTTGAATTGCCGGCGCAGCAGCCCGTTCCTCTCCTGCTGCCTCATGTCCTCCCATTGCTGGGCGGTGGCGCATTCGCGGATCTTCTTCAGCCGCGAGCCGACGACCGGCTTCGACTTGCATATCTGGCGATCGGGGTCCCAGCCGGGCTCCCCCTTCTTCGGCGCCGCCAGGCCCGGCGACGAAGCGCCGATCAGCAGGACGAAAACCGCTCCGGCTCCAACCATCCTCATCCGAGTCACCTCCTCGTTCAGATCGGCGAATCCTTGACCCCCATCGGATGGCAGGAAGCCGGGTTGCCGCCGCTGCAGCCGGGATCGCCGTTGATCTGCTTGCGCTGGAGCCCGAGCCGCTCCTGCAGCTCCATGTCCTCCCATTGCTGGGCGGTGGCGCATTCGCGGATCCGCGCCAGCCGCGAGCCGATCACCGGCCGGCTCTTGCAGATCTTGCGGTCGGGATCGAGCTTCTTGCCGGCGTCTCCGGCCCAGGCGGGGCCCGCCGCCGCCGCCGCTGCAATCGCCAGGCCCATGGCTGCCGCGATCCGAACCAGCTTCATCCTCGCCTCCTCTTCGCCTCGCCCGCACTCATTGCGGCTGCCCGCGCCCCGGCGGCAGAGCGGTCTCGCTTTTGCCCAGCCCGTCGGCGCCGTTATACTGCTGCCGCCCGAGGCCGATCTGCTCGGCCAGCTTCATATCGTCCCATTGGGCGGCACTGTGGCATTCGCGCACCCGCTTCAGCCGCGAGCCGACGGTCGGCCGGCTCTTGCAGATCTCGCGGCTGGGATCGCCCGCCGTCTCGCCTTTCCCGGATCGCGCCGCCCCGGAGGCCGAGGCCGCGACAAGCAGCGCCAGTCCCGCCGCAATGCTCACTAACCTCATGGCGTGCCTCCCCATTCCAGGCCGGGAACCTATCCCAGATGCGTCCCCGCGGCAACCGCGGGCCCCGGCCCCGGAGAGGGCCATCCTCCCCCCTACAACGTCCGGATCCGCGGCTCGGCGCGCCTTTTGCCAAGCATCAGCTCGGTCAGCGCCCAGACCATCGCGTCGGCGCGGTCCGGCGAGCGACCCGGACCTTCATAGCCGCCGCCCGCCTGCAGCCCGGCGAGCTCGTCCTCGAGCTCGGGAAAGGCGCCGGCGAACTTCGCCCGGCCGCCCTCGAACAGGGCTGCGACCGGCTCGGCCCGGGCCGTCTTGCCGTGGCTGGCATGGACCATCCGGACCGGCAGGCCGACGTCGGCGCCGCGAAGCACGCTCTCCACCATCGCTCCGCCCTGATTGCCTTCGGCTACCACCCGGTCCGCCTGCCACGCCTCGGCCGCCGCGGCCACCGCCCGGGCCCACCCCTCGGGGCTGAGCCCGCTAACGCTGGCATCGGCGACCACATAGGCGAGCCCGTCCGTCCCCAGGGCGCACACCACGATCCCGCACGCATCCCCTTGCGCCGAAGCCGGCGGATCAACCCCCACCACGACCCGGCGAAACCCGTCATTGCGAGCGGAGCGAAGCAATCCAGTGCTGACGTCGTCGATCTCCGCAGGGCCGGATTGCCGCGCCGCTTCGCCGCTCGCACTGACGGCCCCCGCCCGGCACCTTTCGATCAGGTCGCGCGGCCACAGGCTCCCCTCGACATCCTCGATCAGCTCCCCGTCCAGCTCCTGCCGTCCGAAGCGGGTGCCGCCGTAAAGCCCCGTGAGATAGCCGACCACGGCCGGCGCCAGCAAAGCCGCGTCCGCCGTCCGGCCGCGGGTCAGGGCGACGTCCGGCCGCTCCGCCAGCCTGCGCATCAGCGGCGTCGGCCGGGGCGTCGTCGTCACCAGCACCCGCGGCAGCGGCCCCCGCCTCAGGCCGAACATCAGATTGTCCCAGGTCGCCTCCGCCCGCGCCCATTTGGCCAGCTCGTCGCACCAGGCATGATCGTGCTCGGGGCCGCGAAGCGCCTCCGGGTTCGCGCCCGAATGGACGAAGGCCAGGGTCCCGTTCGGCCAGCTCAGCCGCCCCAGCGAAGGCTCCCAGCTCGGCCGGGCGTGGTCGGGCGCGCTCGCCAGGATCCCCGAGGACCCCTCGATCATGACCGTCCTGACCTCGTCCTCGGTCGGCCCGACCAGCGCGATGCGCAGGCCCGGAGTCTCCGCCAGCCGGTGGACCCATTGCGCTCCGGCCAGCGTCTTGCCGTAGCCGCGTCCGCCCATGGCCAGCCAGATCCGCCAGTCGCCGTCCGGTTGCCGCTGGCCCGGCCGCGCCTGGCCGTACCAGGTGGCCAGCATTTCCTTCACCGGCCGCGGCAGGCTGCGCAGGAAGGCCTTGCGCGCGCCGGGATCCATCATCGCGATCCGCTCGGCCGGCGAGAAGCGCTCGGCCCGTTCCTCTTCGCTGAGGTCTGCGTAACGAGAAATCATCGCCCTCACCCGTTGCCGCCCATGCGGCGATTGAAGTCGGACAGCATCTGTTCGAGCTGGCGCCGCAGCGCGTCCCCGCGCGCCGGCGTCAGCCTCGGCGCGGCGCTTCGGGCGGGCGGCGCCGCCCGTGTCCGGACCCGGTTCTGGTAGAGCTTGAGCAGCTGCAGCGCGAGCGCGTTGGGGATCGCCCGAAGCCTCTTCTCCGCCTCGGTCCGGGGCGGCGGCCGGTCGCCGCCGAACCGGATGCGCTCGAGCATCTCCAGGTCGAGCATCGCGTAGCTCTGGTCGATCGCCTCTTCCCAGGCGGCCCGGAAGCGCGCGTCGGTCTTGCGCCGCTCATAGGCCAGCGAGCTGCAGGTCAGCAGCCTGGCCTTGCGCAGCGCCGAGCGGACGTTGCACACCATCGCCAGCTCGCGGAAGAAGATCGCCTCGCTCGCCTTCGTCCACTTGATCGTCCTCTCGGGGCCCGCCGGGCGCCCGCCCCGGCGCGTCTTCGCCGCGGCCTTTCCGGGCCTGGCGCCGCCGCCGTCCGGTTCCCCGGCGGCTCCGTCCCCGGCTTTCATGAAGCGGCCGAACCCGTCCCTCGGCCTTTGCCTGTTGCCCATCTCGTCCTCCCCGATACGAAGGCGGCCGCCACGCCCCGTCCCCCCGAGCTCGCTCGGGAGGGGAACCATGCCAGGCATGGTGGAGAGCTTCTCCGGCATGACGGCCGCACGCGCCGGCGATGGCCGGGAGCGCCGGCGTCGCAGCACCGGCGCCCGACCCCTCGGCGGCGCAAGAAAAAAGCCGGCCGCGGGATGCCCGCGCCGGCTTTTCGATCCGCCCCATTCGCAATTCTGGAGCGTGATCAGAATCTACCCCGGCAGCGTCACGCTGTCAAGCGAAATTTACCGCTCCGGTCAAATCCTACAAATGCACCGTGCCAGCTTACTTAAAACTGCCATTTTCGGCACGGCTTTGTAGGATTTGAAAATCCGATTTTCTTCGCCGATTTATGCAAATTCTTTATTTTCGGAGGCCGTTTTCAGGGCCGATTCGGGGCCGGCGAATCCTACATCGCGAATCGGCCGCGCCCGGCCCCGGGCAAGCAAGCGTTTCGGACCTAAATTACCCTCGACCGCCCCTCGCGGGGCATGATACGCCCCGCTCCAGGGACAAGGGAGGGGCTCCATGGATAATTCGTCGACCGCCGGCAGGCGCACGCCGATATTGCTGATCGTCGTCCTGCTGCTCCTGGCCGGGATCGCCGCCTGGGTCCTCTTCGCCCGGCCGCACCCGGCGGACAAGGGCGGCGCGGGCGGCGCGGCCGGAGCCTTCGTCTACAACGCCTCCGCCTGCGCCCAGTCGCCCGACATGCCGGCGAGCGGCTGGGACTATCCGCAGACCGCCGCGACGGTCGAGAACTGGGTCGCCACCCGCGACGTCGGCCGCGCCCGGGTCCACGGCTGGTGGCTGTGGGCCGCTCTCAACCAGGATGCGAGCACCCCGGGCGGCAGCGCGCCGCTCTGGCGCGGCTGGTGCACCTCGACCCAGGCCTATGCCGCGACCGGCGGCGAGCCGCCCGCCCCGAAC
>JAXDPG010000343.1:0-8963 GCA_034668485.1 Sphingomonadales bacterium | reverse complement strand
TCTCGCCGGCATTGAGGTCGGCGGCCGGCGCCTCGTAATCGAGCCCGCCGCTCTCCAGCAGCACCACCCGGCGCCCGCGCTTCAGCAGCCTCGGGGCCAGGCTGATCCCCGCCGCACCGGCGCCGATCACGCAGACGTCGCCCTCGAGCTCGAGCGGCCCGGCGGCTTGCGCGAGGTCGATCATGTACGGGGAGCCTCACCGCCCGAACAATTCGCCTTCCACGTCACCCGACAGGCTCCCCGCCAGCACCGCGTCCTGCGCCCATCGCAGCTCGTCCGACAGATACCGGTCGGCGTCATAATGCGGCACAATGCGGCGGATTTCGGACCGCGCCGCCTCGAGCGCCGGCGCGCTCTTCAGCGGCGCGTGGAAATCGCAGCCCTGCGCCGCCGCGAGCAGCTCGATTCCGACCACGCCGGCGGCATTGCCGGCGATCCGCCGAGCCTTGGTGCCGGCATGGGTGGCCATCGAGACATGGTCCTCCTGGTTGCCCGAGGTCGGAACCGTGTCGACGCTGGCCGGCCAGGCCAGGCTCTTATTCTCGGAAACCAGGGCCGCGGCGGTGACCTGGGCGATCATGAAGCCCGAATTGACCCCGCTGTCTTCGACCAGGAAGGGCGGCAGCCCGCTCATCTTCGGATCGACCAGCACCGCCGTGCGCCGCTCCGAGATCGAGCCGACCTCGCACATCGCGATCGCCAGCATGTCCGCCGCGAAAGCGACGGGTTCTGCATGAAAGTTGCCGCCCGACAGCGAATCGCCCGTTTCGGGGAACAATAATGGGTTGTCGGTGACCGCATTCGCTTCGATTTGCAGCGTCCCCGCAACATTTCTCAACAAGTCGAGACAAGCCCCCATCACCTGCGGCTGGCAGCGGAAGCTGTACGGGTCCTGCACCCGCGGGCAATCCTCGTGGCTGTGGCGGATCTCGCTTCCTTCGAGCAGCCGCTTCAGCACGGCCGCGACCGCGATCTGCCCCGGCTGGCCCCGGGCGGCGTGGATTCGCGGGTCGAAGGCGGCGTCGGTGCCCTTGAGCGCGTCGAGCGATAAAGCTCCGGAAATCAGTGCTGTAGCGAAGACCCGCTCCGCCGCGAACAGGGTGTCGAGGGCGATCGCGGTCGACACCTGGGTGCCGTTGATCAGCGCCAGCCCCTCCTTCGGCGCCAGCACCAGCGGCTCGAGCCCGAGCTCGCGCAGCGCCTCCCCGGCGGGCATGACGGTGCCGGCGAGGTCGATCCGCCCTTCGCCCAGCATGGCGGCGCCGAGATGCCCGAGCGGCGCGAGGTCGCCCGAGGCGCCGACCGAGCCCTGGGCCGGAATGCAGGGCAGGGCGTCGGCCTCGAGCAGCGCGAGCAGCCGCTCGACCAGCTCGCGCCGGACGCCGGAATGGCCGCGCGCGAGGCCGATCACCTTGGTCGCCATGGCCAGCCGAACAACAGGCCGGCCGAGATCGTCGCCGAGCCCGCAGCTGTGCGACATGACCAGATTGCGCTGCAGCTCGGCGAGCCGGTCCGCCGGAATCCGGGTCTGGGCGAGCAGTCCGAAGCCGGTATTGACGCCGTAGACGGTGCGGCCGCCTTCGAGGATTCGGCCGACGCAGGCCGCCGCGTCGTCGATGGCGGACCAGGCGCCGGCGGCGAGCTGGACCGGTGCCCCGGCCCAGATGGAGCGAAGCTCGGCGAGGGTGACGGAGCCGGGGCGGAGGGTGATCATCTCTTCGCTGGCACCACGTTCACAGCCCCGCCATCGGCAGGTCCAGCCCCTGCTCGCGGGCGCAGTCGATCGCTTCCTCATAGCCGGCATCCGCATGGCGCATCACGCCGGAAGCGGGATCGTTCCACAGCACCCGCTCCAGCCGCCGCGCGGCCTCCGCAGTGCCGTCGGCGACCACGACCATGCCGGCATGCTGCGAATAGCCCATGCCGACTCCGCCGCCATGGTGGAGCGACACCCAGGTCGCGCCGGAGGCAGTGTTGAGCAAGGCGTTGAGCAAGGGCCAGTCCGACACCGCGTCGGAGCCGTCCTTCATCGCCTCGGTCTCGCGATTGGGGCTGGCGACCGAGCCCGAATCGAGATGGTCGCGTCCGATCACCACCGGCGCCTTCAATTCGCCCGACGCCACCATCGCGTTGAACGCCAGTCCGAGCCGGTGGCGCTGCCCCAGCCCGACCCAGCAGATCCGCGCCGGCAGCCCCTGGAAGGCGATCCGCTCGCGGGCCATGTCGAGCCAGCGGTGGAGGTGGGGATCGTCGGGGATCAGCTCTTTGACCTTCGCGTCGGTGCGGTAGATGTCCTCGGGATCGCCGGAAAGCGCCACCCACCGGAACGGCCCGACGCCCCGGCAGAAGAGCGGCCGGACGTAAGCCGGGACGAAGCCGGGAAAGTCGAAGGCGTGCTCAACCCCCTCATCCTTCGCGACCTGGCGGATATTGTTGCCGTAATCGAAAGTCGGCACGCCCATGGCCCGAAAGGCCAGCATTGCATCGACATGCACGGCCATGGATTTTCTTGCAGCCGCCTCCACCGCGGCAGGGTCGCGCTCGCGCATATCTATCCATTTTTCGACGGTCCAGCCGACCGGCAAATAGCCGTTCACCGGGTCGTGCGCCGACGTCTGATCGGTCACCGCGTCCGGGCGAACGCCCCTGCGGACAAGCTCCGGCAGGACTTCGGCGGCGTTGCCGAGAAGCCCGACTGAAATCGGGCTTTGCGCCGTCCGAAGGATTTCGAGCGCTTCATCGAGGCTCGCGGCCCGGCGATCCAGATAGCGGGTCTCGAGCCTCTTCTCGATCCGGCTCTCCTGGCATTCGATGGCGAGGCAATGCGCCCCCGCCATCACCGCCGCCAGCGGCTGGGCGCCGCCCATGCCGCCGAGGCCCGCGGTCAATATCCAGCGGCCCTTGAGGTCGCCGCCATAATGCTGGCGGCCCATTTCGGCGAAGGTCTCGTAGGTGCCCTGAACGATGCCCTGGGTGCCGATGTAGATCCACGATCCAGCCGTCATCTGGCCGTACATCATCAGGCCCTTGCGATCGAGGGCGTGGAAATGCTCCCAGGTCGCCCATTTCGGCACGAGGTTCGAATTGG
Source organism: Sphingomonadales bacterium (assembly GCA_034668485.1). GTDB lineage: Bacteria > Pseudomonadota > Alphaproteobacteria > Sphingomonadales > Sphingomonadaceae > Allosphingosinicella. The sequence goes on along the minus strand of JAXDPG010000343.1, from coordinate 5,875 downwards.
CGATCAGCACCCGCGGCGCGTCTTCATGGGTGCGGAAGACGCCGACCGGCTTGCCGGACTGGACGAGCAGGGTCTCGTCGCCCTCCAGCCGCTCGAGCGTCTCGACGATCTTGTCGAAGCTCGCCCAGTCCCGCGCCGCTCGGCCGATGCCGCCATAGACGACCAATTCCTCCGGCGCCTCCGCGACTCGGGGGTCGAGATTGTTCTGAAGCATGCGCACGGCGGCCTCGGTCGCCCAGGATCTGGCGACGAGGCCGGGCCCGGTGCGGGCGCGGATGGAGCGGCTGTTGTCGCGGCGGGACAGCATCGCGCGTTCTTAGGCGCTGGTGGGGAGCAAGTGAACCTCCGTCGCTGTGACGACGGGCTAGGTATCGACCCCCGCGACGATGCGCCGCTCCGGCCCCGGCAGGCCGATCCAGTAAGCGAGCTCCGCCGGCCGGCTCACCCGCCACACGCACAGGTCCGCCGCCTTGCCGGTCGAGACCGTCCCCACCTCCTTCTCCAGCCCCAGCGCCTTCGCGGCGTGGACCGTCATCCCCGCCAGCGCCTCCTCCGGCGTCAGGCCGAATAAAGTGCAGGCCATGCTCAGCATCAGCGTCGGCGACAGGACGGGCGAGGTCCCGGGATTGCAGTCGGTGGCTACCGCCATCGGCACGCCGTGACGGCGGAGCAGGCCGACCGGCGGCTTGCGTGTCTCTTGGAGCGCGTAGAAGGCGCCCGGCAGCAGCACCGCGACCATATCGGCCCGCGCCATCGCCTCGATCCCGGCTTCGTCGGCATGTTCGAGATGATCGGCCGACAGGGCCCCGAATTCCGCCGCCAGCGCGGCGCCGTGGAGGTTGCTGAGCTGCTCGGCGTGGAGCTTGACCCTCAGCCCGTGCTCGTCCGCCGCCTCGAACAGCGCGCGCACCTCGTCCGCGGAGAAGCCGATCCCCTCGCAAAAGGCGTCGACCGCCTGCGCCAGCTTTGCCTCGGCGACCGCCGGCAGCATTTCGTCGACGACCAGCCTCACATATTCCGCGCGGCTGTCGCGATGCTCCGGCGGCAGCGCATGGAGCGCGAGGAGGGTCGGCACGACCCGGACCGCCTCGGTCTTGCCGAGCAGGCGGGCCGCCTCGAGCATCTTCATCTCGCTCGGCAGGTCGAGGCCATAGCCCGACTTGATCTCGACCGTGGTCGCGCCGCCCGCCATCAGCCCCCGCAGCCGCGGCCGCGCCTGCTCGACCAGCTGCTCGAGAGAGGCGAGGCGGGTCGCCTTGACCGACGAGACGATGCCGCCGCCGGCCCGGGCCATGTCCTCGTAGCTCGCGCCGTTCAGCCGCTGCTCGAACTCGCCCGCGCGGTTGCCGCCGAAGACCAGATGGGTGTGGCAGTCGATCAGGCCCGGCGTCACCCAGGCGCCGCCCAGCGGCTCCACCTTGCCCGCGCGATAGCCGGCGAGATCGATGCGGCGGCCGACCCGGACGATGCGTCCGTCCTGAATGCCGATCGCGCCGTCCTCGATCGCGCCGAACGGCGCCGGAACGGCGGGATCCATCGTCGCGACATGGCAATCCGTGAGCAGGCGGTCCCACATGGGTCGCTTCTTAACCTTCACCCGACTAAGAGCAACGCCATGAGCTGGAAATCCATCGCTGACTTGATCGGCAGCGAGGGCCAAGTCGCGATCCTGGGTGTGCCTATGGAGGCGGGTTCGGTGACTCCGGGCCGCTGCGATCTCGCCCCCGAAATCGTCCGCAATGCGCTGCGCCGCTTCTCGACCTACGACGTCGAGCGCGGGTCGGAGCTGTTCTTCGCGCTGCGCGACCTTGGCGACGTGCCCGTCCAGGGCGTGGCGCCGGGCGATGGATTCGAACCTATTCGTGCCGCCGCCGCCAAGGCGGTCGCCGACCACCGGCTCACCATCCTCCTCGGCGGCAACAATGCCATCACCCGCCCGGCGGTGCATGCGCTCGGCCTGCCGCTGCAGAGGGTCGGGCTGATCACCCTCGACGCCCATTTCGACATGCGCGAGACGGCCGGCGGCGCCACCAACGGCAATCCGGTCCGCTGCCTGATCGAGGACGGCATGCCGGGCAGCAACATCTGCCAGATCGGGCTCGCGCCCTTCGCCAACACGGCGAGGATGCACGCCGATGCGCGCGCCGCCGGGATCGGCGTCTACACGCTCGCCGACTGCCTCGAGCGCGGCATGCACGGCGTGCTCAACCATGTCCTCAACCGGCTCACCGACCTCGACCTGCTGATGGTCGATTTCGACATCGACGCGATCGACCGCGCCCATTGCCCCGGCGCGCCCGGCGCCCGTCCCGGCGGCATGCTCCCCTCGATGTTCTTCGCGGCGGCGCGGCGGCTCGCCGCCGAGCCGCGGGTCAAGCTGGTCGACCTCGTCGAATTCGATCCGAGCCTGGACGTGGGCGACGTCTCCGCGCTGACGGCCGGGCGCTGGGTGTGCGAGGTGCTTGCCGGTTTCGCCGGGCGATAGAGAATTCGGCTCCGCCTCCCGCGACAGAGCCTGGTAGAACCCGCCATTGAACCCATGGCCGTCCGAGCGCATCAATCCCGCCAGCGAGGGAAGGGAGAAAGCGCCGTGCGCTCCGGAAGGGCATTGTCTCCGGGCCGAGGATCGGCTGCAGATCTGGTAGTTTAAGCCGAAATGCGCCTTGGAATCCTCGCCGCCGCCCTCCTGCTCGCGTCGAATGACGGCGCACCTCCTGCACCGGCGCGAGGGGCCGAGCCGGCAGTCGAGGCTCCCGATGGAATGGCGCTGATCGACAAAGGCCTCTATCTCGACGGATTGGACGCGCTGGCGGACGCGGCCCGCGCAGCCGGTCCGAACGATGGCTCGCAGCAGATCTGGTATCAGATGCGGCCGATGATCGGCAGCCATGCGCCGCCGCCGCCGCTGAGGCCCGGCCAGCCGCCGCTCTCCGAAGACAATGCCGCGAAGCTGCGGCGGGCGACGGCTGAATATGCGCTCCCGCTCATCGTGAAGGCGGCGGCGGGAACCCGTATCGTCATCCTCAACGAGGCGCATCACAGCCCCCGCGACCGCGCCTTCGCACTGGAGGTCGCAAAGGCGCTGCGGCCGCTCGGCTACACGCTCCTTGCGGCCGAGGCTTTCGTCAATCATCCGCCAACGACCGCTGCCCTCGCGCGCGAAGGCTTTCCGAGGCTGACGTCCGGCACCTATCTCAAGGAACCCGTCTTCGGCGACTTCGTCCGCCAGGCGCTCGCCCTCGGCTACAGCCCGATTGCCTATGAGCAGGATTCGGAGCAGCAGAAACGCGGCGAGCCCGGCATCCCGGGGCGCGAGCAGGCGCAGGCCGAAAACCTGGCCGCGGCCCTCCGCGCCAATCCCGGCCGCAAGCTTTTCGTCTATGTCGGCTTCAGCCATGTCGCCGAGACGCCGATCGAGCATGGCAGCGGGCGCATGGAGTGGATGGCGGCTCGCCTCAGGAAGCTGACGGGCATCGATCCGCTCACCATCGACCAGACTGCCCTCGCGGAGGATTCATCGTCGCGAGGAGGACGGGAAGCCTGGGCGCTGGCCGCCCCTAAGCTTCGGCGCACCTCGGTGCTCCGGCTCGACGGACAAACATTCGCATTCGGCCCCTACGCGGATGCAATCGACCTGCAGGTCGTGCACCCGCCGACCCGGCTTCGGGACGGCCGGCCCGACTGGCTGGCGGCGATGGGCCGGAGGTCGCGCGCCATCCCACCGGCTCTCATCCCGAAGCCCGGCCGCCGGCTCGTGCAGGCCTTTCTCGCCGGGGAGCCGGACGATGCGGTGCCCCTCGATCAGGTCCTCGTGGAGGCGGGTAAGCCGGTCCCGAAGCTGATGCTGCCTTCGCGCCGAATCCGCTATGCGGTTCAGGAGCCGCGGGTCAGGCGACGAGATCCTTGAGGGCGAGGGAAGGGTCGGAAAGCCTGCCCCGGTCGACCACGGCGCCCGTCTCAACGAGCCTTCGGCCCTGCGCATAATCCCGGGTCGCGTTGACGCAGTCGAGGGCGATGACCCGGCCCTCGAGCAGATAGAGGACGGAAAAACGCCGCTCCTCCGGCCGCCCGCGTAGCACGACGGCGTCGTGGCCGACCGAAAGGCCCACCGTCTGAAGACGCAGATCATATTGGTTGGACCAGAACCAGGGCAGCGCCTCGTAGGGTTCCGGCTGCGAGGCGATCGCCCGGGCCGCGATGGCGGCCTGATCGTGGGCGTTCTGGACCGATTCGAGACGGATGCGAAGGCCGCCGGCGAAGCGGTTCTCATGCGCGGCGCAGTCGCCGACCGCATAGATGTCGGGCAGGCTGGTCCGGCAGAAGGGGTCGACGTCGACCCCGTTCGCGCCGGCCGCTCCGGCGGCGAGCAGCGGCGCCACCGCCGCGTCGACGCCGATGCCGACGACGACCATCTGGGCGTCGATGGCGGTCCCGTCCCGAAGCCGCACTCCGGCCACGTGCCCGCCCACACCCGCGATCGCGGCCACGGCGGCGCCGAGTCGCACGTCGACTCCCTGGGAACGATGCTCGGCCTCGAAGAAACGGGAGATTTCAGCCCCGGCCACCCGCGCCAGCACCCGGTCGAGCGCTTCGAGAAGCACGACTTTCTTGCCGAGCTTCCTCAGCACCGCCGCCGTCTCGAGGCCGATATAGCCGCCGCCGATCACGGCGACTCGCTCGACGCTCCCCAGCTCGGCCCGGATCGCGTCGACATCGGCCTTGCGCCGGACGAGGTGGACGCCGCCGAGCTCGCTGCCCTCGCAGCCGAGGCGGCGCGGCGTTCCGCCGGCTGCCCAGATCAAGGCGCCGTAGCCGAACCGCTCGCCGCCTTCGGCGGTCAGCTTCCGGGCCTCGGGGTCGAGCGCCGCGATCCGGACGCCGGGGACCAGCGCCACCTTGCGTTCCGCCCAGAAGGCCTCCGGCCGGATCAGCATCCGCTCGAATTCCCTCTCGCCGGCAAGATATTCCTTCGACAGGGGCGGCCGCTCGTAGGGCGGCTCCGGCTCCGCGCCGATCAGGCCGATCGAGCCGGCGAAGCCGAGCTGGCGGAGATGGATGGCCGCCTGCGCGCCGCCATGGCCGGCGCCGACGATCGCCACGTCGAAATGCTTCACGCTATTGTCACCCGCCTCCCGAAGCGCCACTGGCAATGGGCATGGCCGCGAGCGCCCTCACCCAGGACTTCAAGCAGGCGATGCGCCGCGTCGCTTCGACGGTCAACGTCATCACCGTCTGCGTCGGCGGCGAGCCGATGGGAATCACCGCCACCGCCATGTCCTCCCTTTCGCTCGATCCGCCCAGCCTGCTCATCTGCATCAACCGCACCGCCTCGCTGCACAGCCCCCTGGAGGACGTCTCCCATTTCTGCGTCAACGTCCTCCACCGCAGCCAGGAGGAGATCGCGCAGATGTTCGCCGACCGAAGCCGGCAGGCCTTGCGCTTCGCCTCGGGCTGGCAGGTCGATTGCGACCGCCCGCCCCGGCTCGCCGACGCGCAGGCGGCGATATTGTGCCGCCGAATAAAGCATTTCCCCTACGGCACCCACTCGATCTTCATCGGCGAGGTCGAGGAGGTGGCGGTCAGGGGGGACGTCGATCCGTTGGTCTATGTCGACGGGCGGTACGGCGGGGCGGGGTAGGCCGTCATGCGAGCAGCGAAGCGACGCGGCAATCCAGTGCGGCGTTGGCGACACGCGCCGGACTGGATTGCTTCGCTTCGCTCGCAATGACGGCGGAGACGCTATGTCTTGCCGCGATGTCATCACCGCGCCATACTCGTTTCAATGCGATAAAAATAGAGGGATGACATGCCACGCATATTGATGACCGGCGCATCGGGAGGAATCGGTACCGCCTTGCGGAAACTGTTGCCACCG
>JAXDPG010000342.1:0-7064 GCA_034668485.1 Sphingomonadales bacterium | reverse complement strand
ATCGGTCTCGGTGACGTACCATTGCGACGTGTTGGGTCCGACGAAGGCCGTGGTGCGGCATTCGAGGTCGCGGCCGGAGCCTGCCGGCCCCAGCGGGCAGACCGAGACGGTGTGGACGGTCGGATCTTCGTCGCTGCGGACCGGGCGGTAGATGCCCGCCGGGTCGAACAGCGGCCGGCCGCGGCGCAGCGCCGCCTCGCGGCTTTCCTCCGGCAGCCAGCGTCGCACGACCGGCCAGCGGAACGTCGAGCGCGCCATGTCGGACACCTCGAACGGGGTGTAGATGACGAGATTGTCGCCGATCAGCCGGGTCGCGTAGTTGCTCGAGCTGTAATAGTCGTTGGACGAGATGTAGAAGACGCCCTCGCGGCTCAGCCGACCGCTGGCGGTGTCGAGCCGAAAGACCGACAATTCGGTCGCGTCCTGGGGATAGGAATAGCCGGTGATGAGCACCTGGTCCCCGAACACCAGCATCTCGTCATACCAAATGTTCTCGCGGGCATCGCGATAGACGTTGGCCCGGTCGGCAAGGACGAGCTTGCGGCGGCCGCCGCCGCGCGTGTCGATGACGAAGATGCGGCCGTCCTGGAGGACCAGCAGATAGCGGTCGATCTGCTTGACGATGTCGCCTTCCTCGACATTCCGCATCTGGTTGTTGGTAATCTGGCCGTTGACGGCCTGGGCAACCGGAACCGCGCGGTTGGCGGGCGCCGGGATGCGGCTGCCGGTGACGATGATGCCCTCGTCCTCGCCGACCGCCGCTACGCATTCCGGGTCGGTGGGCGGACAAATCGGCTCCAGCGCGTCGGACTGGACGTCGCCCTGCGCCTGGACCTGCGCGAATTGCACAGGGCGATCGACCTGGCCATACCAGCCGTTGCGGGCCCGCTCCGTCGCGAGCGCCGCCCCGAGGTAGCGGCGGAACTCCTCGTCGCCGGCGAATTTGGTCAGAGTCGGGCTGCTGAAGCGGGCGAGGAGGGCCTCCGCGGCGGCGAGCCTGGCGGGATCGGGCTTGTGGTAGGTGGGCCGGGGCGGCGGTTCCCCCGCTTGCTGGATCAGATCGCCGTCATAGCCGGGCTGGCCCGCCGCTCCGCCCGGGGCCGCCGTCAGAGCCACGGCGACGAAGAAGCCGCGCCACATGCCCATGGCCTTCCTTCCGCAAGGCCCGCAAGCCTAGCCGAAAAGCGCCCGCAATCCTAGGCCGAGCGGGCCCCGAGAGCCGAGTGGACGGTCGCGACCGCCTTGACCACGGCGGCGATGCGGACCGCGGTCTGGATCGTCTCCGACTTGACCTTGTGCTGCTGGAGGACCCGCTCGTGGCTGTCGATGCACATGCCGCAGCCGTTCATCGCCGAGACGGCGAGGCTGAACAGCTCGAAATCCTCCTTCGCGATTCCGGGGGCGCCGATCGCGTTCATCCGCAGGCGCGCCGGCAGGGTCGCATATTCGGGGTTCGAAGCGAGGTGGACGAAGCGGTAATAGACGTTGTTCATCGCCATCACCGCGGCGGCGGCGCGGGCGGCATTTGCGGCCTCCGCGCTGAGCTTGTCCTCGGCTTCCCCCTCGGCGGCCTCGACGATCGGCTTGTAGCCGGTGCCGTGGGCGCAGGCGAGGAGCAGCCCGTATTTGCGCTGGTCGCCGAGCGACTGGTCGTTGAGCAGGGAAGAGAGGTTGAGCCGCAGGTCCTTGGCGTAGTCGGGAAGGGCGTCGGCGAATTGCTTGAGGGACATTGTACTTCCTTGGAATTTAAGGGGGCGCGGGAACCGAAGCTCCCGCGCCCCCGCGAGGTCTGCTGCCCGACGGCCGGGGGGGGCTATGCCGCGGGGCGCAGGACCTCCTCGCCCTCCTGCCAGTTGCAGGGGCAGAGCTCGTCGGTCTGAAGGGCGTCGAGCACGCGCAAGGTCTCCTGCGGGTTGCGGCCGACGTTGAGGCCGTTGACCGTGACGTGCTGGATGAAATTGTCGGGGTCGACGATGAAGGTGGCGCGGAAGGCCACGCCCGATTCCGGCTCGATGATCCCGAGCGCTTCGCCCAGCGCCTTCTTGTTGTCGGCGATCCACGGGAAATCGGCGGCGGCGAGGCGCTCGTCGGCCTTGCGCCAGGCGTGGTGGACGAAATCGCTGTCGGTCGAGGCGCCGATCAGGAGGGCGTCGCGGTCGGCGAAATCCTGGCGGAGCTCGCCATAGCCGATAATCTCGGTCGGGCAGACGAAAGTGAAATCCTTCGGCCAGTAGAAGAGTATTTTCCACTTTCCGCCAGTTTCGGCCAGATCGAGGGTCTCGCCCGCGGGCAGGGAATCGCCCTGCTGGACGGGGACGACGAGGGCCGGGAATTTATCGCCGACGGTGAGCATTTCGGAAAAAACCTCCGTTTGGGTAGGGGGAAAAATGTGGTCGGGACGCCGCGCCACGCCGTTTTTCGCGACGTTACGACATGGCCCATATGGGGGCTGGCGCTGATCGGACAAATTGATTAATTCGGCATCTTTGATCGGATGAACCGATGAGTACCCACCTCCCGACCCTCAAGCAGCTGCAGTATCTGGTCGCCCTCGAGGAGGCGGGCCATTTCGGCCGGGCGGCGGAGGCCTGCTTCGTCACCCAGTCGACGCTTTCGGGCGGGATAAGGGAGCTGGAGAGCCTGATCGGCGTGGTGCTGGTCGAGCGGACCAGGCGGGTGGTGCGCTTCACGCCGCTCGGCGCCCGCGTCGCCGCCAAGGCGCGGCGCATCCTGAGGGAGGCCGAGGAGCTGGCCGACATGGTCCGGGCCGCCGGCAAGCCGCTCGCCGGCGAGCTGAGGATGGGCGTCATCCCGACCATCGCCCCCTTCCTGCTGCCGACCCTGCTGCCGCGGCTGAGGGAGCGCTTCCCCGAGCTTCGGCTCTATCTGCGCGAGGAGACCAGCCAGGCCGCCTGCGACGGCCTCCACCGCGGCCAGCTCGACTGCGTCCTGCTCGCTCTGCCCTACGCCTGCGGCGAGGTCGAGAGCGCGGCCCTGCTCGACGACCGGTTGTTCGTCGCCTTCCCGCCGGGCGAGGCGCCGGGGGAGAGCGAGCCGGTGCCGGCGGCGGCGATCGACGAGGAAAGGCTGCTCCTCCTCGAGGACGGCCACTGCCTCAAGGAGCATGCGCTCGCCGCCTGCAACCGGCCCGAGCTGAGGGCCGAGGCGGCGATGCTGGGAACCTCGCTCCACACCCTCGTCCAGATGGTCGCCAACGGCCTCGGCCAGACCCTGGTGCCGGAAATGGCGATCGCGGCCGGCCTCCTCGACGGCACCGGCGTCGCCGCCCGCCCGCTCGACGCGGACCACGCCTTCCGCCGGATCGCCCTGATCTGGCGCAAGGGCAGCCCGCGCGAGAAGGAGTTCCGGCTGCTCGCCGAGGCGCTCAGGCCCGCCGCCCGCGCCTAGGGCCGCCAACCTGGCTGAACGTCGATTCACCCGAGGCCGCGAAGGTGGTCCCGGCATGACGAGAGGCTCTAGGATAGGTACCGATTCTCCTATGAAGTTGCCGCCAACCTCCTGATTATACGCTGCAAAAACGTCTTAAGAAAATAGGATTTGCTTATTGGCCTTTCCTATGTTCTAATCATGTTCTCACGGCGACTCGGGCCGGACGGATTGGAAAGGAGAGGCGGAAGATGAGGGACAGGCTCGCGATCCTGCTGGCCGCCGCGGCGGTGGCCGCGGTGCCGGCGCTGGCGATCGCCGCGGAGACGATCGGCTATCGCTACGACGCCCGCGGCCGGCTGGTCGGAATCGACCGCAGCGGCAGCGTCAACAACAACGTCGTCACCAACTACAGCTACGACAAGGCCGACAACCGCACCGCGAAGACGACCACCGGCTCCGCCAACCCGCCGCCGCCGTAAAGGCTTCGGACCGAAGCGAGACTTCGGTCGGGTGACAGATCGAGGCTCCTCGCGGAGCCGCACCTGATTTTTTGGAGATATGAGATGAAGACGACGTCCTTGCGGGCGCGCAGCCTTGGTTATGCCCTTCAAAGTGGTACTTTGAAGGGAACCCTGTGCGCCCTGCTCGCCACCACCGCTTATTGCGGCCTGACCGCGCAGCCCGCGGCGGCGCAGACGCTCGACACGGCGGCGCCGGTCCGCTCGAGCTTCGACGAGAACGGAGTCGACGTCGCCCGCGGCTGGTTCCAGACCCGGGTCACCGACGTCTCGATCGGCCAGGAAGGAAGCGGGCTTGCCTATGTCCGCGCCTTCGGCAACGGCCAGGCGGGCGGCGGAAGCAATTACGATTACGGCGTCTATCCCCAGAGCGGCCAGACCCTGGTCACCCTCGGCAACCGCTCCTACGCCTTCGCCCCTTCGGGCAGCGCCTTCGTGCCCGCCGACGGCTCCGGCGCGACCCTCACCAAGAGCGGCTCCAATTACACGCTGACCACCGAGGACGGCACCGTCATCGTCTTCGACTACACCATCATCGCCAATGCCGACCTCAACCGCGTCGCCCGTGCGACCAGCATCACCGCTCCGTCGGGCGACCGGCTGAGCCTCAGCTGGGTGTCGGCGACCTGGTGCACCACGCCGGCGATCGAGCCCTGCCCGACCGCGAACGTGCGCACCAACGTCCGGCTCCAGTCGGTATCGGATTCGCTCGGCCACCAGCTCCACTTCAATTACGGCAGCAGCTTCGCGGTCGGCAGCAGCAGCGCGACCAACTGGCAGCGGCTCGACGGCATCACCGCCGTCAACACCGCGGTCGATTATTGCGACCCGGCCGCACACAGCTGCAGCTACAGCCAGTCCTGGCCGGCCGTCGCCTATTCGGGCAGCAACGTCACCGACGCGCTCGGCCGGACGAGCACCTATACGTCCGCCGTCGGCAGCTTCACGATCAAGCGGCCAAGCGCGTCCTCCGCCAATTTCACCGCGAATCTCGACTCGAACGCCCGGGTGAGCTCGATCGTGCGCGACGGCATGACCTGGAGTTATTCCTGGAGCCTGTCGGGGACGACGATGACCCTGACCCGCACCGATCCCAACAGCCACAGCCGGGTCTATACGTCCGACACCAATGTCGGCCTGCCGACCTCGATCCAGGACGAGCGCGGCAAGACGATATCCTACCAGTATGATTCGAGCGGCCGGCTCACCCGGGTCACCCAGCCGGAGGGCAATTACGTCCAATATACGTACGACGCCCGCGGCAACGTCACCCAGGCGGAGGCGATTCCGAAGGGGGGCAGCGGCGCCACCATCGTCGCCAGCGCGACCTATCCGTCGAGCTGCTCCAACTCGCCGACCTGCAACAAGCCGAGCTCGACCAGCGACGAGCGCGGCAACACCACCGATTACACCTATGACTCCACGCATGGCGGCCCGCTCACGGTCACCCTGCCGGCGCCGACGAGCGGCGCGACCCGGCCGCAGACGCGCTACACCTATTCGGCGCTCCAGGCCTATGTGAAGAACAGCTCGGGCTCGATCGTCGCCACCGGCCTTCCCGCCTACCGGCCGACCGCCGTCTCGGCCTGCCGGACCGGCTCGAGCTGCTCGGGCACGTCCGACGAGGTCAAGTCGACCATCGCCTACGGCTCGACCGGGGTCGCCAACAATCTCCTCCCGACCAGCGTCGCGACCGGCGCCGGCGACAACAGCCTGACCGCCACGGCCCAGATCGCCTATGACAATGTCGGCAACGTCCAGACCGTCGACGGGCCACTTTCCGGAACGGCCGACACCGTCCGCTACCGCTACGATGCGGCGCGCGAGCTCGTCGGCGTGGTCTCGCCCGATCCGGACGGCGGCGGATCGCTCAAGCCGCGGGCGGTCCGAACGACCTACAATAATGACGGCCAGGCGACCAAGGTCGAGCGCGGCAATGTCGACAGCCAGTCGGACGCCGACTGGGCGAACTTCGCCGCGTCGGAGGCGGTGGAGACGGCCTATGACGGCGCCGCCCGCCCGGTTCAGCGGAAGCTGACCTCCGGCACGACCGTCTACGCCCTGACCCAGAGCAGCTACGACAATGAGGGCCGGCTCGACTGCGTCGCCCGGCGGATGAACCCGGCCGAGTTCGGCTCCCTCCCGTCCGACGCCTGCACGCTCGACACCCTGGGCAGCTTCGGACCGGACCGGATCGTCAAATATGGCTATGACGCCGCCGACAACGTCACCACGCTCACCACCGCCTACGGAACGTCCGACCAGGCCGTGGAGGCGACGACGACCTACTCCGACAACGGCCTCGTCCAGACGGCGAAGGACGGCGAGAACAACCTCACCACCTTCGAATATGACGGCCACGACCGGCTCGCCAAGACCCGCTTCCCGGACACGACGAAGGGCGCGGGGACGAGCTCGACCACCGACTATGTGCAGCCGACCTATGAGAGCCTGACGAGCGGGACCCGGACGTCGCACTTGGTGACGAGCTTCCGGAACCGCGCGAACGAGACGATCGGCTTTTCGTACGACGCGCTAGGACGCCGGACGGGCAAGGACCTGCCGGGCAGCGAGCCGGACGTGACCTACGCCTACGACCTGCTCGGCCATATGACGTCCGTCTCGAGCTCGTCGCAGTCGCTGAGCTTCGCCTTCGACGCGCTCGGCCGCAATCTCAGCCAGACCGAGGGCTCCAGCGCCTATTCGTCGCAATACGACCTGGCCGGCAACCGCACCCGGCTGACGCATCCCGACGGCTTCTACGTCGACCAGGATTTCCTGGTCACCGGCGAGATGGTGCATATCCGCGAGAACGGCGCCACCTCCGGGATCGGCGTCCTCGCCACCTACGGCTATGACGACCTGGGCCGGCGCACCAGCCTGACCTACGGCAACGGGGAGAGCGCGAGCTACAGCTACGACGCGGTGTCGCGCCTGTCGCAGCTCGTCCACGACCTCGGCGGCACGAGCAACGAGGGCGAACGACCAGCGCCAGCCCTTCCAGATCACCACGATCGCCAGAACGGCGTCGACCGCCATGGCACCGAAGACCGAGACGCCATAGGCGTGGGCGAGGTGGCTGGATGAGCCGAAGGCGAGGACGAGGATGACGACTCCGATGAGCAGGAGCCGGTTCACGCGCGGGATGAAGATCTG
>JAXDPG010000341.1:0-2972 GCA_034668485.1 Sphingomonadales bacterium | reverse complement strand
CCGCGGAGTCGAACGAAGCCGGCGCGCGGATCGTGCCGCTGCGGATGCTCGTCCTGCTGCTGACCCTGGCCGGCCTCTGGATCGCCCGCAGCTTCGTGCTGCAGCTCGCCTGGGCGGTGACGATGGCGGTGGCCTTGTGGCCGCTCTATCGGCAGCTGGCGCCGCAACGGAGCGAGGCTCGGCTGCCGGTGCTGGCCCCGCTCGGGCTGACGCTCGCCACCGGCCTGGTGCTGATGCTGCCGCTGGCCATCGTCGCGATCGAGGCGGCGCGCGACAGCCAGGCGGCGCTGGCCTGGCTGGCGACGGCGCAGAAGCAAGGGGTGCCGGCCCCGCTTTGGCTGCCGGCGCTGCCGATCGTCGGCGCCCGCGCCGCCGCCTGGTGGCAGGGCCACCTCACCGATCCGCGCGGCGCGGCGGCCCTGCTGGGGGAAGTCGACGCGGCGTCGGTGGCGCGCTGGACCGGGCTGGTCGCGGCCCAGGTCGCATCCCGCTCCTTCTTCTTCCTGGTCACCCTGCTGGCCCTGTTCCTGATCCTGCGCGACGGCGACCGGCTGGCGGCCAATGCCGTCGGCACCGCCCGCCGCTTCTACGGCGAGTTTGGCGAGCATTTCGTCCTCCGCCTCGGCGACGCGGTGCGCGGCGCGGTCAACGGCACCGTCCTCGTCGCGATCGGCGAGGGCACCCTGATCGGCTTCGGCTATGCCGTGGCGGGCGTGCCTCGGCCGGTGCTGTTCACGCTGGCGACGATCGCGGTGGCGATGCTGCCCTTCGGCGCCTGGGCGGCGTTCGGAGTGGCTTCGCTGGTCCTGCTCGCCCAGGGCCAGGCGGTGGCGGCGATCGCCTTGCTCGCGTTCGGCGCCGCGGTGATGCTGATCGGCGACAATTTCGTCCAGCCTGCCTTGATCGGCAACGCCGTCGAGCTGCCCTTCCTGTGGACGTTCGTCGCCACGTTCGGCGGCCTCGAGACCTTCGGCCTGGTCGGCCTGTTCGTCGGGCCGGCGCTGATGGCGGCGCTGTTCCTCGCGTGGAAGGAATGGCTCGGTCTCGACTCCCCATCCCCGCGACGGCGGCGGCTCGCGCGCCGCAAGCGCTGAGCTACCGGAGCTCCGTCGGCTGGCGGGCCGGTCCGCCAGGGGCCCGTACCTCCTTGTCCTTGCCCCTGCCTTGCCCCGGCCGACGAAGCGTGGGCTGAGGCAAAGGCGGGAGCTCGGTCCGTAGCAGGCGGCCGTCCTTGTCCGAGTCCAGCAAGGCGAATCGCCGGTCGGCGGCGCTCGCGAATTCGTTTCGGGAGACGCCGCGGTTCATCTCCAAGTCCGCGGCGATCACCGGCTGCGGAATGTTGAGGAAGCTGTAGCGGCCAGCGCCCTCGATGCCGGGCTCGTAAACGGGAATGCGGCGGTGGCGGCGGTTCGGAGCTACCCAGGCACCGACGCCCACGCCCCGCATCTGCAGGCCGAGCTGCACCTCGGGCGCGACTTCGGTCTCGTAGCGGGCCATTTCGGCGGGCTCGATCTCGCCGTCGCCGTCGGTATCGAGCAGCGCGAAGAAGCGGGCGGCATCGTCTCGCATCTCGGCGGGAGTAAGGGCCCCGTCGCCGTCGCGGTCGGCGCCGGAGAACCAGCGGCCGATATTGCCGGCGGCGGAATCTTCCGAGCGGAACGGCTCGCCCATCGGGCTCAGGAACAGGCTGCCGGCCGCGATTGGCCGAGGCGGCTGCGAGAGGAGCGCGGCGGGAAGCCACAGAATCGAGAGCGCGAGAAGGAGACGCATGCGGCCGGTGATGGGCCACTAAGGACGCGCCGACAAGCTCAGCCCCGGTTTTGCACCGGCGAGAGGGAGCTTGGCCCGAGACTTGGGCAGACTGCCCGTTTTCGAGGCGCAAAATCGGGGAACGTCGTGCAGGGTCCGGCAGTTGCGCCGCCATCGGCAGCAGGAGACGGACGATGATCCCACGCAGACGGCTCGGCCGCGGCGGCCCCGAAGTATCGGCGATAGGCCTCGGCTGCATGGGCATGTCCGAATTCTACGGCGCCGGCGACGAGTCGGAATCGATCGCCACGATCCACGAGGCGATCGAGCGGGGGGTCGACTTCCTCGACACCGCCGACATGTACGGCGTCGGCCGCAACGAGGAATTGGTCGGCAAGGCGATCGCCGACCGCCGCGACCGGGTCTTCCTCGCCACCAAGTTCGGCAACGTCCGCGGCGAGGACGGCAGCTTCAAGGGCGTTTGCGGGCGGCCCGATTATGTCCGAAGCGCCTGCGAGGCGAGCCTGAAGCGGCTCGGAGTCGAGGTCATCGATCTCTATTACCAGCACCGGGTCGATGCCGACGTCGCGATCGAGGAGACGGTCGGGGCGATGGCCGAGCTGGTCGCGGCGGGCAAGGTCCGCTTCCTCGGCCTCAGCGAAGCGGCGCCGGCGACCGTCCGGCGGGCGCACGCCACCCACGAGATCGTCGCCCTCCAGACCGAATATTCGCTGTGGAGCCGCGACGCGGAGGAGGAAGTGCTGCCCACGGTGCGCGAGCTCGGCATCTCCTATGTCGCCTACAGCCCGCTGGGCCGCGGCTTCCTGACCGGCCAGTTCAGGAGCCCGTCGGATTTCCCCGACGACGATTATCGCCGCTTCCATCCCCGCTTCACCGGCGGGAATTTCGAGAAGAACATAATGCTCGTCCACGAGATCGAGGCGATGGCGGTGGAGAAGGGCTGCACCGCCGCCCAGCTCGCCATCGCCTGGGTGCTGGCCCAGGGCGAGGACATCGTTCCGATCCCCGGGACCAAGAGGCGCCGATATCTGGAGGAGAATATCGGGGCTCTGGACGTGAACCTTACCGCGGAGGAGCTGGCGCGGATCGACCGCATCCTCCCGCCCGGCGCGGCCGCCGGCCCACGCTATCACGCGCAGGGCATGGCGACGGTGAACCGGTAAACGTCGCTACTTCCTCGCGATTACCTCAAGCACCAGCGG
>JAXDPG010000340.1:0-10240 GCA_034668485.1 Sphingomonadales bacterium | reverse complement strand
CGGTTCGGCGGCCGCGGCGGGCCGGCGCAGCGGCAGGACTCGCCTCGTGGCGCTGGCCGGCCGGTCGGCGGCCATGTCGGCCGCGACCGCGTCGACGTCGGCGCCGCCGATCGTCTCGAGCTGCTCGACCCCGGCATAGAGGAAGAGCCGCGAGGCGAGCTGGTTCAGCTTGCGCGGCACTCCCCCGGCATGGCGGTAGAGGGCGGCGAAGGCGCCTTCCTCGAAGGCCGGCCGCCCCTGCCAGCCGGCGACGGCGAGGCGGTGGACGACATAGGGCTCGACCTCATGGGCGTCCATCGGCTCGAGATGGTGGCTGGCGATGATCCGCTGGCGGAGCTGCTCGAGCCTGTCCTCGGCCGCGACCCGGTCGCGGAACTCGGGCTGGCCGAGCAGGAAGATCTGAATGAGCGCACGGCCTTGCGAGGTGAAGTTCGAGAGCATGCGAAGCTCCTCGAGGGCCGAGACCGGCAGGGTCTGGGCCTCGTCGACGATCAAAAGGGTGCGCTTGCCCTTCGACGCTTCCTCGCGCAGCCTCTGCTCGATCCGGTCGAGCAATTGCGCCTTCGTGACGCCGCCCGTCTCGAGCCCCAGCCCCTGCGCGGCGAGCCGGAGCATGTCGTCGCCCTCGACCTGGGTCGAGACCAGGCTGATCGCGGTGAGGCGCTCGCGGTCGATCGTCGCCATCAGATGGGCGACCAGGGTCGACTTGCCGGCGCCGATCTCGCCGGTGACGAGGATGAAGCCCTCGCCCTGGGCGAGGCCGTAGCCCAGATAGGCCATCGCCTTCTTGTGGGTGCGGCTCCCATACCAGTAGCGCGCGTCCGGCGTCAGCTGGAAGGGGCGCTCGGTGAAGCCGTAGACTTGCTCGTACATCGGTCTTTTCCGTCCCTCAGAAGGTGTAGCGCAGGCCGAGGAGGAGCGAGCCGTAGCTGGCGTCGAAATCCCCGGCCTGGGTCGTATAGAGGCCCGCCGCGATCTGCGCCTGAAGCCGGTCGCGGAAGATGTTGCGGTAATAACGGCCGGTCAGCCCGGCGCCGAAGCTCGCATCCGAGCCGGCGAGGCCGCTGTCGTACCAGGCCGCATAGGCGTCGAAGTCGAGGCCCGAGGTGCGGGTCAGCCGCCGGCCGAGATTGCCTTGCAGGTTGAAGCTCTGGTCGGTGACCCCGTGAAGCGCGAAGATGTCGCTGTCGGGCGCGAGGTAGCGGCGGTTGGCGTAGCCGGCGCCGAGGCCCATCGACCACGGCCCGCGCGCCGCCGAATAGCGCAGGGTCGCGCCGCGGTTGCGGAAGTTGAAATTGGCGATCGACTGGAAGGCGTCGCCGAAGCAGGCGCCGGTGCCGGGATCGTTGCCGAACACGCAGCCGGCTCCTGTCAGGCCATCGGATGGAGTCTGAAACTTTGTCGGCAAACCATTGAGATCGGCTACCAAAAGCCTGCCGAAGCTGCTCACGCCGTCATAGACGGACGCATTCAGGGCGCTATGGGCGTTGATCTGGTGCCGGAGCGAGGCGGTGAAGCTCTCGCCGCCGTAGCGCCAGCCGGCCCGGGCCTGAAGCTCGGTGCGGCGCGACGGGCGCCAGAGGATGCCGACGTCCCACATCTCGCCGTCCTGGTCGATCGTCTTGAGGCGCGGCCGCGACGGATCGGCGATCAAATTGCCGCCGGGAGTCAGCACAGGCACGCCCGTCGCCGGGTCGAGGAGGAAGTCGCGTTGCGAACCCTGCAGCCATTCGTAGCCGACGCCGCCGGTGACGGCGAGGGTCGGCGAGACCGGAAGGACGACGTCGCCGCGCACATATTTGCCCTCGAACCGCGACTTGAGCCGGTTCATGTCCTCGCGGACGTAGCCGCCGCCGACCGTCCAGCCGAACGGCAGCCGGCCCGGCGCCATGCCGAAGCTGGCGGTCGCGTTGTGGACCGTGCTGCTCGAATAGCGATCGACCCGCGGAGCGCCGGCCGGAAGCCCGGCGCCGGCGAGGCTGTGATCGTCGACCTTGACGTAGCCGAGCCTGTAGCTGGCGTTGACCGCCACCGGCCCGGCATGGGTGGAGAGGGTCGGGCCGGCATAGACGCTGTAGATCTCGGCGACATTGGCATTGTCGATGGTGCGCGCCGCCGGCACCGGGAAGCGGATGTCGGCATGGGTGCGCGCCGCCATGGCGCCGGCGTCGAGGGCCAGCGTGCCGGGAATCGCGTCGACATGGACGGCGGCGAGTCCGCTATGGACGTCATGGTCCTCGATCCGATCGTTCCAGGCCACCCTGTGCTGATAATTATAGCTGATCATCGCCTGGACCCGGCGGGTGGCGACGGCCGCGTCGACGCCGCCGCCGAAGCCGGTATAGGTCAGCACCTCGCCCCGGTCGAAATCGGCGGTCGCGACCTGCTGCACCTCCAGATAGGGGTGGATGCTGGTCCTCGGCTCGCCCTGGACGGCGGCGGCGCCGGCGACCAGGCTGACGCCCGCCGCCGCTGCGAAGACAAGCAAGCTTCGGCTTACAAGCCTTTGGAAGAAAGCCCTTTTCATTGGCCATATCCATAATAGGAGCCGAATCGGCGGCCGGTCGCCGCAAAGCCCGTGCCGTTGAGCAGCAGGCTGATCTGCGGGCAGCCGGAGAGGAGGCTGGCGGCCTCCTTCAGATCCGCTTCGGTGGTTTGATCGGCACGCACGACAAGCAGCAATTGTCCGACATGACCGGCCAGCGCCGCGGCCGCGGAAGCCATCAGGGCCGGCGGGGAATCGAAGATCACGATCCGCTTCGGCCGGCCTTCGGCCAGCCGCGCGAGCACCTGGGCGGTGCGGCCGGAGCCGAGCAGCTCGGGGACGTCATTCTCGTAGCGCCCGGAGGGCAGCACGGAGAGGCTGCCGACGTCGGTCCGGATGACGAGGCGTTCGGGGTCGAGGGACGGGTCGGCGAGGGCATCGACGAAGCCGGCACCTTTGGCCTCGATACCGAGGAGCTCGAGCACTTCGGGCTTGGGGAAATCGGCGTCGACGAGCAGCACTTCGAGGTCGCGCTCCCCGGCCAGCGACAGCGCCAGGTTGACCGCGCAGAAGGTCTTGCCCTCGTCGGGCTGGGCCGAGCAGACGAGGACGGTCCGGCGCTTGTCGGCCGGCACCGGGCTGCCCGCGCCCATGCCGAGCAGAAGCTGGCGCTTGACGATCCGGAACTCCTCGGCGAGCGGGCCGGCCGGGCTGTCCGGGACGATGAAGCCGCGGGCCCGCAGCGACTCGCGGTCGACGGCGGCCTTGGCCTCGGTGACGACGGGCAGGAAGCTGCGCGGCTTCGGCGCCGGCTCGGGCCGGCGCTCCGCCTCCGTTTTCGGCTCGAACTCGGGCCCCGGCCGCGGCGCTTCGGGAATCGGGATCGTCGGCGCCACCGGCGCCGGCGAGCCGAAGCCGTACAGCTCCGCCGCCCGCTCGAGCAGCGAGCCGCTATGGCTGAGGGGGCTGTGCTTGTTCATCTCGCTTCCCCTCACGCGACCGTGCTGCGCTGCCAGAATTCGACCGCGAGCAGCAAAGCCCAGGCCGCGGCGAGCGCCCCCGCGCCGCCGCCGAGCCACACCAGCCGCTGCCGGTGCCGGCTCCGGCCTTCCTCGGTGAACACCTGGCTGATCGAGCCGAGCACGGGCAGGCCGGTCGCCTCGGCGAGCCGGGTCTGGGTCGGGAAGGTGGTCTGGATCTGGCCGAGCACGTAGGCCGCGCCCGCGCCGGCGCCGAGGCCGACGAGGAGGATCAGGGTCAGAAGCAGCGGCCGGTTGGGCGTCAGCGGCACGTTGGGCTGGCTGGGCGGGTCGATCAGCTTGAACTTGACCGCGTCGGTCTGGCTTCGGACGTCGGTCCTCAGGCGCACCTGGTCGCGGTCCTCGAGCAATTTGTCATATTGCCGCTTGAGGACGTCGTAATCCTGGTTGAGCCGCTCCTGCTCGGCCGCGACTCCGGGCTCGGAGGCCTGGCGGTTGCCGAGCTGGGCGAGGTCCGCCTGGAGCTGGGCCTTGCGGCTGGCGGCGGCCTGGACCTGGCCCTCCTTCTCCGCCACCATCGCCCTAAGCGACACGTAGGAAGGGTTGGGCGTGGTGCCGGCCCCGGCCGGCTCGCGCGCCGCCACCGGCCTCAGGCGGGCGATCTGGTTCCTCAGCCGGATCACGTCGGGATGCGAGTCGGTCCAGCCCTGCGCCGAATATTGGGCCAGCTGGGCCTCGGCCGCGGCGAGCTGGCCGCGGGCGCCGCCGCCGCCGGTATCGCCGCCATAGACGGGCATGGTCGGCGGCGTCGCCGCGAGCTGGCTGCGCAGGGCGGCGAGCGAGCTTTGCGACTGCATCAGCTGCTGGTCTATCCCGGCCAGCTCGGTCCGGGCCGCGCCCATGCGCGCGCCGATCGAGCCTTCGCCGGGGAGCAGTCCGAGATAGCGCTGCTCGAACTCGACCCGGCGCTGCTCGGCTTCCTGGAGCTGCTTCTCGCGCCCCTTCAATTGCTGGTCGAGGAAGGCGAGGCTCTGGTTCGCCTCGTCGCGGTCGCCGACCAGATTCTGCTCGACGAAGATGTCGAGCAGGCCCTGGACGATCGCGGCGGCGAGCTTGGCGTTCTGCCGGTTCGAGAAACCCGAGACCCGGGCGGTCGCGCTGATCTCGAAGATGTTGTCGGGCTGGGCGACGACCTTGATCGATTCCCTGAGCTTGCCGACCTGGACGGCGAGGTCGCGGTCGCTGGCGACGAGGTTGTTCAACTCGGTGCGGCGGACGACCTTGGTGAGATTGTCGCTCGAGGTCAGGGTCTGCTTGACCCGGTTCAGGTCCCCTTCCCGCTCCTGGGCGGTGATTCCGACCTGGTTGGGGAGGATCGACTGCATCTGGACGAACACCCGCGCCTTCGATTCGTAGGTGTTGGGGATCAGGGCGACGGCCAGCCAGCCGACCAGGCACAGGCCCCAGGCGACGGCCAGGGCCAGCCAGCGGCGGCGCCACACCTGGTGGATCGCGATCCTTATCTGCTCGTAGAGTCCGTCCATCGAGGCTGGCGTTCCTTGCGTGCGTGGGGTGAGGCGGCGGCCGGGCGCCCCTAGAACATGCTCTCCGGGATGATGATGACGTCGCCCGGCTCGAGCCGGACGTTGGCGCTGGTGTCGCCCTTCTTCAGAAGGCGGGCGATCTTGAGGTCATATTCCTTCTGCGCCCCGGTCTCGCGGTCGTGGCGGATGAGGCGGGCGCGGTTGCCGGCGGCATATTCGGAGAGGCCGCCGACCGCGATCATCGCGTCGAGGAGGGTCATGTTGGCCCGATAGGGGATGGAGGCCGGCTTCTCGGTCGCTCCGACGACCCGGATCTGCTGGCTGAAGCTGCCCTGGAAGCTCTCGACCATCACCGTCACGCGCGGATCGTCGACATATTTGGTGAGGGCGAGACGGATGTCGTCGGCGAGCTGGGCCGGAGTCTTGCCCGCCGCCTGGAGGTCGGGGATGAGCGGCGTGGTGATCATCCCGTCGGGGCGGACCTGCACCTTGCCGCCGAGATCGGCGTTGCGCCAGACGAAGACGTTCAATTGGTCGAGCGCTCCGATCACGTATCGCTCGGCCGGCGCGGTCTCGTCGGAGCCGACGAAGGTCGCGGGAGGAAGCTGGTTGCCCGCCTTGGCCTGCGCCGCTCCGGCGGCGCCGAGGCTGAGGGCGAGGGCGAGGGTGGATCTGGCCAGAAAACGCATGGGGTCATTCCTCTTCGTGTCGCCGCGGATCCCGGCCTCTGACGTCAAAGGCGCGAGATTTGGGTCCGCTATGGCTTCAAGAGGTAAAATTAGCGTTAGGAACAATGGCCTTGTGAGGCCCGTGCCGAAACGGGACCGGCGTCAGAGAAGGGTTAATTGCGCGTCATTGGGGCTAGCCGACCACCATCTCGAGCGCCGGCGGGTGGCCGAGAAAGGCCGCGGGGCTGGCGGAGAGGCCGTAGGCGCCGGCGAGGAAGACGGCGACGAGATCGCCAACCTCGGCGCGCGGGACCATGACGTCGTCGGCGAGCCGGTCGAGCGGAGTGCACAGGCAGCCGACGATGCTCGCTTCCTCCTCGGCCGCCGCGCCGAAGCGGCTGGCGATGGCGACCGGATAGTTGCGCCGAACCACCTGGCCGAAATTGCCCGAGGCGGCGAGCTGGTGGTGCATGCCGCCGTCGGTGACCAGGAAGAGCTTGCCGTGGCTCTCCTTGCGGTCGACGATCCGGGTCAGATAGACCCCCGCCTCGCCGACCAGCCAGCGGCCGAGCTCGATCGCGAAGCCGCTTTCCCGAAGGACCGCCGGGCGGGCGCGCAGGGTCTCGACCAGCGCGGCGCCGACCGCGGCGACGTCGAGGGGTGTCTCGGTCGCGAAATAGGGAATTCCGAAGCCGCCGCCGAGATTGACCAGCGGCGGCCTTGCGCCGGCCGCCTCGGCCAGCTCGGCGGCCAGAGCCACC
The DNA here is from genome assembly GCA_034668485.1 of Sphingomonadales bacterium. GTDB lineage: Bacteria > Pseudomonadota > Alphaproteobacteria > Sphingomonadales > Sphingomonadaceae > Allosphingosinicella. The sequence goes on along the minus strand of JAXDPG010000340.1, from coordinate 3,802 downwards.
GTCGCCCGCTGCGCTTCGATCAACGAATCGACACTTAACGCCTGTGATCCGGCGAAAATATGCAGTCCCCGCCACTCTGCGCCACTCTCGATCAGCCGCCGGATCAGGGCCGGCACCCGCGCCGCATCGACCCCGAACGGCTTGGCTCCGCCGCCCATTCGCATCCCGGATCCCTTGATCTCGAAATCGGGATTGACCCTGACCGCCAGCCGCGCAGTCCGTCCCTGGGCGCGGCCGATCGCGAGCGCGCGCTCCGCCTCCCCTTCCGATTCGAGGTTGAGAGTGACCCCCGCGGCGATCGCCGCTCCGAGCTCGTCGTCGCGCTTGCCGGGGCCGGCGAACGAGATTTCCGAGGCCTCGGTGCCGCTCGCCAAAGCGGCCTCCATCTCCCCGGCAGAGGCCACGTCGAGCCCGTCGACGAGCTTTGCAATATGCCTCAAGAGCGGCGCATAAGTATTTGCTTTGATTGCGTAATGGAGATTGACGCCAGGGAATGAGGTGCGAAAGCGCCGGACCTGCGCCTCGACCCGCGCCAGGTCGTAGACGAAGAGCGGCGTGCCGCCCGCCTCGGCGACGAGCGCGTCGACCGGACGGCCGCCGATCAGCAGCGTGCCGTGCCCGGCCTCGAAGCCGTCGGGAATCGCCCCCATGGGCTTGCTCATCGAACCAGCTCGCTCTTGATGACTTCGCGGTCGAGCTTGCCGTTGGGAGAGCGCGGCAGCTCGTCGCGCCAGATGATATGGGCCGGCTGCATAAAATTCGGTAACTCGCGCCTGAGATAATTGCGAAGCGCCTCTTCGGGCCCCGCTCCCCGCACCACCAGGAAGATCGCCTCGCCGAGCCGGTCGTCGGGCAGGCCGAGCGCCACCGCCTCGGCCGCCGCTCCGCTCGCCACCGCGGCTTCCTCGACCTCGGTCGGGCTGACCCGGTTGCCGCTGGTCTTGATCATCGCATCCTCGCGGCCGACGAAATAGAGCAGGCCGGCCTCGTCCCGGCGCACCTGGTCTCCCGACCACACCGCCGTGCCGCCGAAGCGCGACGACGGCGGCGCCGGCCTGAAGCGCAGCGCGGTCCGCTCGGGATCGTTCCAATAGCCCCTGGCGACGAGCGGGCCGGCATGGACGAGCTCGCCCGGCTCGCCCGGCGCGCAGAGGGTGCCGTCCGGCCTTGACGTCATGACTTCGGCGAAGGGGATGGCGGTCCCGATCGAATCGGGATGCTCGTCGAGCAGGGCCGGATCGAGATAGGTCGAGCGGAACGCCTCGGTGAGGCCGTACATCAGATAGAGGTCGGCGGCCGGGAACAGCTCGCGCAGGCGGCGCACGACCGCCACCGGCAGCCGGCCGCCGCTGTTGGTGAGCCGCCTCAGCGACAGCGCCACCCTCGGCGGCCACGGCGCCTCGACCAGCTGCACCCACAGCGGCGGCACTCCGGCCAGCGTGGTGATGGCGTGAGCCTCGACCGCTCGGATGACGTCGCGGGCGGCGAGATATTCGATCGGAACGACGCAGGCGCCGGCCGCCCAGGTCGAGAAGAGCTGGTTCTGGCCGTAGTCGAAGCTGAGCGGGAGCACGCCGAGCACCCGGTCCTGGGGCGCGAGGCGCAGATAATGAGCGACGCTGACCGCGCCGAGCCACATATTGGCGTGGCTCAGCATCACGCCCTTGGGACGGCCGGTCGAGCCCGACGTGTAGAGCAGGGCGGCGAGATCGTCCGGATCCGCCTTCGAGGTCGGAAGCCGGTCGCCGCCGGCGAGCATCGCGGCGCCTTCCTCCTCCTTTGCGGCCGCGCAATCCGGCGGCAGGTCGCCTTCGCCGAGGGTCGCGAGGCGGGCTCTGCCGGTGATCAGCAGCCTGGCGCCGCTGTCGGCCAGGATATGGCCGACCTGGGCGCGCTTGAGCAAAGGGTTGACGGGCACGTGGACGAGGCCGGCGCGGGCGCAGGCGAGCGGCAGCAGGCCGGTCATCCGGGTCTTCGGAAGCCAGCTCGCCACCCGCTCGCCGGGCGCCAGGCCGCGCCCCCGCAGCGCCGCCGCCAGCGTCCCGACGGCCGCCTCGAGGCCGGCATAATCGAGCAGTCCCTCCCTGGTCAGCAGAGCGGGAGCGCCCGCCTCGCCTCGCAGCGTCAGATGATCGAGCGGTCGCGGCGTCGGATCCGGGGCTTGCACCTTGCCTCCTCTCTACGCCACAGCGGGGAGGCTGGGCTTGGACAGCCGGGGGGATAGCGCGTTGGGCTTCGAGGTGGAACTGTTCGATAGCCTCGATGCGGTCGCCGCGGACGCCGGCCCGGAGCTCGATCGCACGCCTTCGCCGTTCGACCGGCTCGGCTGGTTCCGGCTGGTCGACGCGAATTGCCCGCCGCCCGGCCGTTTGCTCGTCGCCCGCGCCCGCGACGGAGCGCGCGCCGCCTGGCTGTTCCTCGCCGACGACAAGGGCCGCGGTCGGGCCTTCCGGTGCTGGTACAGCCTCCGCTTCGGCCTCGTCGGCGACGTCGAAGGCGCCGAACCGATCGCAAGGGCGCTGCGCAAGCGCCTGCACCGGCTCGAAATCCTCCCGCTCGACGATCCGCAGCCTCTGGCCCGGGCCTTCCGCCGCGCCGGCTGGGCGACGTTCGTCGGCCCCGCCACCGCCTCGTGGCGGATCGACACGGCGGGCCGGGATTTCGACGCTTATTGGGCGAGCCGGCCGGGCAAGCTGCGCAACACCGCCCAGCGCAAGGCGAAGGCGGCCGGCCTCGACATCGAGATCCACCGCGGCTTCGACGAAGCGGCCTGGGCGGCCTACCAATCCGTCTATGCCGCCAGCTGGAAGCCCGAGGAGGGTTCGCCGGCCTTCCTTCGCGCGCTGGCCGAGCGGGAGGGCGCATCGGGAACGCTTCGGCTCGGCATCGCCCGCAAGGACGGCGTCCCGCTCGCGGCGCAGCTCTGGCTGGTCGAGGGCGGCACCGCCTGGATCCACAAGCTCGCCTATCGCGAGGATTCCAAATCCCTCTCGCCGGGGACGGTGCTGAGCATGGCCATGTTCCGGGCCGCGCTCGACGAGGACAAGGTGGCCCGGATCGATTACGGCACCGGCGACGAGCCCTACAAGCGCGACTGGATGGACGAACGCGCGACATTGTGGCGGCTGGAAGCCTATGACCCGCGCTCGCCGCTCGGCCTCGCCGGCGCGATCCGGGCCCGCCTATCGGCGCTTGTCCGCCGCGCCCGAAGCCGTTAGGCGCGGCGCGCCACCTGGGGGAGCCCCGTTCATGACCGCCGCCTTCAACGACGAACAGGAAGTCGACTCCACCTTGCGGGCGGTGCTTCGCGACGTCCTCGGCCTCCCGGACGCGCAGGTGGCGGCGATGGACGAGTCCAGCCCCTTGTTCGGAGCCCTGCCCGAATTCGATTCGATGGCGGTGGCGGGGCTGCTCACCGAGCTCGAGGAAAGGCTCGGAATCCTCATCGAGGATCATGAAGTCGACGCCGACATGCTTGAAAGCTTTGGCTCCTTGCTGACCTTCGCCCGCGCCAAAACACTCCAGTGACCGACCCCGGCCTCCATTATTCCCGCTACCGGGCCGGAGGCCGCGACGAATGGATGATGCGGATCGGCACCGGCCCCGCTCTGCTCTTCCTCCCCCCTCTGTTCGAGGAGATGAACCGCACCCGCGCCCTGCTCGCCGCATTGATGCGCAGGCTTGCCGGCGAGGGCTATGGCTGCTGGCTTCCGGACCTTCCCGGCACCGGCGAGAGCGAGCGGCCGCTCGAGGCGGTCGCCTGGCAGGATTGGCGCGACGCGGCCGGGTCGGCGGCCGCGGC